>CALPVM020000037.1 GCA_943327015.2 Akkermansia muciniphila | reverse complement strand
CTCTGGCTTTAATCGTTACGGCTTAGGCGGTTTTAACGCGCAACTCACGCTTCAAAATCTTGCCGGTAGCTGTCATAGGAAGCATGGGCGTAATTTCAACCAAACGGGGATACTTGTAGCTCGCCATGCGTTCTTTGCTCCACTCAATCACTTCATCCGGTGTGGTGGTTTGGCCGGGTTTGAGCATAATGAAGGCCTTAATTTCTTCGCCGTGGCTCTCATGCGGTACACCAATCACTGCCACCTGGGCAATGGCTGGATGCGCCATCATTACTTCTTCCAACTCACGTGGGTACACGTTAAAGCCACCACGGATAATCATGTCCTTGACGCGGTCTAAGATATACACATTGCCAGCGGCATCTACCTTGCCAATGTCGCCAGAGTGGAACCAGCCGTTGCGGATGGCATCTGCCGTTGCTTCGGGGCGGTTGTAGTAGCCCTTCATCACGTTGTTGCCGCGAATTAAGATTTCGCCGTTTTCGCCCACTGGCACGGTTTTGCCTTCGGCATCCACCAGTTTTACTTCGCAGCCCGGTACTGCACGACCTACGCTACCTGCAATGCGTTCACCATTGGGGTCGGTAAATGTGGCGGCAGGGCTGGTTTCAGACAAGCCATAGCCTTCCAGAATCATGATGCCGAATTTGGCTTCAAACGCCTTGAGAACTTCTACTGGCATTGCTGCGCCACCAGACAGGCCTAAGCGCAATTTGTCAGAAATGGCTTTGAGGTCAAATTTTTCTTCAGCGCCGGGTAGGTTAAGCATGGCGATGTACATGGTAGGGACGCCAGCAAAAATGGTTACGCCAAACTGTTGCAGGCAGGCAAAGGCGGCTGCGGGGTCAAAGCGGGGCAACAGAACCATGGTTGCACCGGCTTGAATGGCGGAGTTCATTTGCACTACTTGGCCGAACGAGTGGAACAAAGGCAGCGTAATCAGGTGCACATCGTTAATGTCAATTTTGCACAACTGGTTTACCATGGACAGGTTTAGCGCAATATTGGAGTGGCTCAGTTCTGCGCCCTTTGGTTTGCCTGTGGTGCCAGATGTGTACAAAATAACCGCGGTATCGGTTTCGCTGGTCAATTCATAATCGCAAACTGGCGATTGGCCGTGCATGAGCATACCCAAGGTAGGCGCACCCTCAATGGCAGAAGGTTTAGTTGGGTCTGCAGTAATCATGAAGAAGTTGGCGCAGGTGCCGGCATCTTTAAAAGCCTTCCAGCCTTCTTGTCCCAAAGGCAGGTCGGGCATGCCTTCAAAGCACAAAAAGGCTTTGGCCTCAGAGTCGGTCAGGTGGTAGGCAATCTCGCCGCTTTTGAGCAAAACGTTGATAGGCACTACCACGGCGCCAAGCTTCAGAATGGCGTAGTACACCATAGGGAAAAATGGCAGGTTGGGGCATGCAAGTACCACTTTGTCGCCTTTGCCAATGCCTTTGGCGCGTAAGCCGTTGGCAATCTGGTTGGCTGCGCCATTGAGCTGAGCGTAGTTGATAGATTTGTCCATAAACTGGATGGCCAGTTTTGTGGGGGAATACTGTGCGGTACGCTGCAGATTGGCGGCAATATTAAGCATCGGAATGTGTCCTCTTTGTCGGTTATAAAAAAATAATGACCCTAATCGGGCAAATGGTTATAGCAGAAAAAATGGAATTGCGGTGTGCTGGGCTATAAGAAGTTGACCCAAACCCAATCCAAATTCATACTACCCTCTTAACACACCGAATGTGACCATAGAATCTGTTAAATTCGTGTTTATACCTATTCAATTTAAAGAGACAAGCATGAAAAAACAACCATTTGTCGTGGCGCACAGCGTCAACAAAGATACCCGCAAGGCTATGGATGAGGTACTGCAGGCGCTGGACGAATCAGTGCAGTTTGCGCTGTTGTATGTGGATGAGCACTACGATGCCGACCGCATTGTGTCAGAGATGAACCGGCGCTTTCCGCACCTGGCTTGGCTGGGGTGCACTACCAGTGGTGAAATTACTTCCAATGGCTTGCAAGAAGAAGGCATTGCGCTGATGGCCTGTACCGACTCTGCCTTGCAGGTTAAAGTGGCTTACGCCGCCAACGTTAAAAACCACCCTGAAGAAGCGGCCAAATTGTTGGCTAAGCAACTCAAAGACCCCCGTTTTGATGATTTGCCGCACCATGCCGTGATTGTGCATACGCCCGGCTTTACCGTGCAGGAAAGTGGCTGGGAGCACAAGTTGTTTCCACAACTGCAAAAACTGCTCGGCGCCGATGTGCATTTGGTAGGCGGCTCGGCGGGTGATAACCTGAAGTTTTTGGGAAGTCGGGTGCTTTCCAGTAAAGGCGCGCAAGAGGATGGTGCAGTAGCTATTCGTATTGGCGGCCAGCGCAAAATGGCCTCTACCGTATGCCACGGCTACAAACCCACTACCAAAACCGCTACGGTTACCCGTAGCAAGAAAAACGAAGTGATTGAGCTGGACGGAAAACCCGCTTCGCGCCGCTTTGCTGAGCTGGTGGGCGTACCTGAAAAAGACATGCTTACCGGCGTGAGTCTGGTTAAGATGGGTGGCTTTTTGCCCAAAAAACTCACTGCATTAGGGCAAAAGTTTGGCATGACGCCCAAACGCATGATCAAAGAATTGCCGTTTTACAAATACAGCGTGCAGTATCCGTTTGGTCGCAAAATTGAAGGCTCTGATCAATACAGCACCTACTTTGCAAAGCTTATTCAAGACAGCGGCACCATTGAGTTTTACGGGGAAATGCCGGAAGGCACCAAACTGACCCTGATGGAGCGTGACGATGCTCTGTTTTTGTCGGCCGAAAGTAAAGCGCTTAAAACCAACCAGGAAAAGCTGGGCGGTAAATCGGTTGCCAATTTGATTGTGGAGTGTGCCGGGCGCAAGATTTTGCTCGAAGACAAAATCGAAGAAGTGTTTCAGCAAGCCACCAAGGTGTCTAATGCGCCTACTATCGGTTTTTATGCCCACGGTGAGCAGGGTAGTTTTGAAGAAGGCCCGGTCACCTGCAACAACTACAGCGTAATGGTGCTTAGCTTTGGCAAATAAGCAATGACAACTGCTTTGCCCCGCCCTTCATTGAGCGCAAAACGCCATTACGTAACCATGGCATTGCTGGTGCTTATGTTTGTGTGTTTGCCTTTGGCGGTGTGGATGGATATGAACAACATTGCCGAATCTTCGGCGAGGTTGCAGTCATCCAATGTTAAATCCATGATTAACGAGATTCGTGGGTATTACGCCAAGCAGATTGTGGGCAGGGTCAAGCCGTTTGAGGGCAAGTCGGTGGTAGTGCACAACTATCACGAAGTGCCGGGCGCCATACCGATTCCGGCAACTTTGTCGTTAGAGCTGGCGGCAATTTTTCAAAAATCACAGGACAATATCCGCTATCGTTTTATTTCTGATCTGCCGTTCCAAAACCGCAAGCCGCACGCGTTGGACGAATGGGAACTTGCTTCATTGGCAGCGTTGCGCTCTAACTCCAAGTTGGAGTTGAACGAGGTCACGCATACGGGCAGCAGTATCCGGTACCGTATTGCAGCGCCGATTGTGATGGAGGCAGTGTGTGTAGCCTGCCACAACACCCATCCTGAAAGCCCTAAAAAAGATTGGCGGGTAGGGGATGTGCGTGGTATGCAAGAAATTGTGGTTCACCAGCCAGTCGCAACTAATTTGCTGGCGTTTAAGTACGTGTTGCTTTACATGCTGGCGGGTGCTGCAGTGGGTGTCTGGTTGATATTGCAGTTCCGTAATCAGGCGGCGCGGGTGAGCCATGTGAACCAAGAATTACAAAACTTTAATTCAACTTTGTCCGAGAAAAATGATGCATTAACCCAAGCCTATCAAGTTGCAGAATTGTCGCGCAAGCATGCCGAAGAAGCACAACAAGCTGCCAACAAGGCGCTTACCGATTTGCAGTCGGCGCAATCGCAATTGGTGCAGGCTGAAAAAATGGCTTCGCTTGGGCAGTTGGTGGCTAACGTAGCGCATGAGATCAACACACCAATCGGTGCCGTTAAATCCAGTGGTATGAGCATAGCCGATGCGCTAGACGACACCTTGGCCTCTATGACGCGGCTTTACACCATATTGTCTTTGGGTGAACGCGATTTGTTCAACCAGCTCATCAGTCAGGCCAAGGGTCAACAAGAACCGCTGGGTATCAAAGAAGAGCGAGCCATGGGACAGGAGCTTGCAGCAAAGTTGCAAGCCGTGAATGTGGAAGGTGCTTTGCGCAAAGCGCGTTTGATCATCCGGTTTCGTGCGCAGTCTACAGCCATGGAATACTTGCCGTTGCTCAACCATGTTGAATCTGACTTTATTTTGAGTACAGCTGCCAATATTGCAGACATTATTAACAATACGGCAAACATAAACCGCGCCGTGGAGAAAGTAAGTCGCATTGTGTTTGCGTTAAAAGAGTTTTCTGGGGCCGACAAGTCGGGTGAAATGTTCCACACCCCTGTTTACCGTACTATGGAGCAAGTATTAAGCACTTACCAACTGCAATTACAAGATGTTGAAGTGGTGCGGCGTTACGAAGACATGCCTCCACTGCTATGTGACCCGGAAGAAATTAAGCAGGTATGGACGCATCTTATTTTGAATGCCTTGCACGCCATGTCCTACAAAGGTGCCATCATGATTGGCATGCGTTGTGTGGACAACCATGCAGTGATCAAAATCTCAGACTTTGGAAGTGGTATTCCGAACGAGCATCTGGATAAGATCTTTGACGCATTTTTTACCACCCGCAGTTCGGGCGAGGGCAGTGGTATGGGGCTGGCAATAGTCAAAAAAATTATCGAAAAACACAAAGGCCGTATTGAGGTAGAAACAAAAGTCGGCTTTGGCACCATGTTTAGTGTGTATTTGCCGTATGTTTGACGAAACGGGTTGTGTCGCTGTGCACTACATGGGCATTTTAAATTTTGCACTTAAGCCTAGTGCTTTCGCAGAGTCAAACTGTGTATTGTCGATACGAAGCAATAGTTCTAGATAAGGGTGTACAACACCCAGCCCTATCGTTTTGTAGTGATGATCGTACTCTGCTTTGAGAATCAATTTTTCAGTGGCATGGTAGCCAATGCCAGTTTGAAGAAAGGTATAACCTTGGGTATGGTCGGCGGCTGCATCGAGTTGCCATGATCTTATCGGGTAACTCACTGAAAGCCTAATTTTGCGATCTAAGGTTTGCTGTATGTTGCGGTAACTGCTGACGCTAGACGCTGTGGGGTTAAAGTTAGCATAGCCGCTGGCATCATAAAATTTATTAGCGGTGTTTAGTGCCGCATCATAGTTGGGTACGTTGTACCAGTCCATCCTACCTGAGATGTCTGCTATGACCAGTTCTACAGATGTGCCAGTAGCAATGTGTTTGAGCGTAACTCCCACATCTGCAGCATAACCATTGCCTGAAAATGGCAATTGCTTGCCGTAAGGTGCGTTAAAGTATCTAGGATCTGCTGTATTTATGGCCGAATTAGCCATGCTCTGCTGGGCTCCCCCATTAAAGTCGGTACTGCTGGTGGTCACAATTTGTCCACTAATAGATTCTTGTTTAAGTTGCTTGCCACGCAATACAGAAACCGCCACTCCACCGCGTAGCTTCCATGTATTGCTGAAAGTACTTTCATCTAAGGGGATATCCAAGCTTTTACTCATTTTGAATCCAGAGGCTTCAAATCCGCGGACACGGTAGTCTATGGAGTAGGTGCGGTTGGTATCGTAGCCACTGGCTGTAACATTTTGTTGTGCAAGGTTCGTTGCATCGCGGTTGGCGTACATTACCCCATCGCCGCGGTGTAAAACACCTACGCGCCAATTTTGCCATTGCGCACCGAACTCACCGCGTGCAAAAAGAATGCTAACGTTGTGCTGCTTGTTGCCAAGATCAGCTGGCCATTGGCTATTTAGTTGGTTGTGATCACGGCCTTCAAAAGCTTCTGCGCTGGCAAATACGCCGTTGGTTTGCGGGTGGGCGGCGGGGTTGTCAATAGATAGTAGTCCTGCTGCTAGGCCTGACATGGGAATTAGTGCTGCAGGCAGTACCTTTAAGTAGTTATTGATCATGGGGTATGATGAAAAAATCCGGCAGCCTAAGCTGCCGGATTTGAGCTTACCTTAGTACTCTAAGGCGTTAATTGAAGGTTTCAGAAGCGCCATCTTCGTAATTCACCTTGCCATTGGTGAGAGTGGCAACTTTTGTGCCATTTTTAGTGATGTCGCCCGATTTAGGATTGATGGTAATGCCATCCTGGTTGCTGATAGTTGCTGTGTCGTTACTGGGGTTAGCAGTGTCTGAATTGCCGCTAGCTGAAATGGTTTTTGCCACTTTGTTGCTATCAGTATATGTGTAGGTTATCGCAGTTTCAGTGGTGCTGAAGCCGGTTTTAGTAGCCGTAAGAACCAATTTTAGCTCTGGAATCTCTGGTACCTTGATGGTGCCAGTAAAGCCGACGGTGCCCTTGAGTGGGTTATTGGCAGAGTCATCTTTTGTGGCATCAAATTGGTCAAAATTGGTTTGCTGAACCGCCAGTTTGCCAGTTAAGAAAGTACCTGCGCCGGCCGTCGTTTTGTCGGTAATAGAACCATCAAAAACGACTTTAGTGAAGCTGGGATTTAGGCCATTTTTATCTTTCATTGGCACGTTAGCCACAATGGTTCCAGAGAATTTACTGTCGCGGGTTTCAAAGGTGCCAATTAGGGTTCCTTCCTGCAATTCTGCGTTGGAGCCAGAAACTTCCTTTGCAATAACATAACTACCAGTCTCTAGACTAACTTTGGCAGTGCGGTCAGTCGAGCCGGTGGCAGTCATGGCAGACGACATACTTCCTGACAATGCGTACTTGAACAAATCAGTACCAGCTGTGGTTTTTTCACCAGAAATATCTATCGTATCTACACCGGTCACACTGCTAGAAGGTGGCAGAGTGCCCTTGAGCGTTACTTTAGTTGTGGAGCCATTAGTGGTTACTTTTGTAAGGGTTCCAGATGTTGGTGATATGTTGGTATCTTTGCTAACTACTGCTGAGGCTTTTATGTAATTGTAGATGCCATTTACATAGTATGTTTGGAAGTTAGGAGATGCTATACCTCCATTTGCGTTAGCAGCACTTAATCCTGCAGCATGTGCAGAAGCGTTGTCAATGGTTTGTGTATAAATTGCAGCTGTATAGGCGTAGCTATCGGCAGCAGTTCTGCTAATTTCATACCCGATGTATTTTAGTGTAGTTGTACCTGATGTGCTCATCGGTCCAAAGTAGGTGGTGCTGGTATTGGTGCGTAATTGCGGAATTGCAAATGCGCAGAATACTTTCTCATTGGTTTGCAAAGTTGAGGTGGTTGCTAAGTAACAACTACTGTAATTTCTGCTGAAATTATTGCTGTTGCCGTTACCCAAAAACAAATCGGCAAAGTTAACGTTTTCACGAGTTAAAGCAACTTGTCCGGTAAGCGGATTTGTACCACTGACAAAACCTTTGGTGTTGCCTGCAGTGTAGGCTAAGCCATCTTCAAATGTCTGCACCGAGCGGTAGGCAGCTTCCATACGGCTTGCAAGGAGCTCAGCATTGGCAAAGGTGGTGGCTTTGAGATCGGCTTCAATGCGATTAACTGGGTTGTCCAAAAAACCTGTTTTTGTGACGTTGCTCATGGGTTTGAGCGAGTTGCGCAAATCGCTAAACAGCGCCTTAGCTAAAGAAATGTCGGATTGATTATTTCTTGATGTTATTTGGCTAACATCTTCATTTATTTCAGGCGCTAAAGATTTAATTACGTCTCTAACATTGTTATCCACAAAAAAATTGGCAGCTTCTTTGTGCTTTTCTTCGAGCTTTTGTTTAAATTTATTGGGATCGATCGGTGTAAAGTTTAGTACAGCAGAAACGGCTTTTTTGGCTCCATTCTCCAAGACTTGGCCATCAATTTTGCCATCGCTCAGGTCTTTTGCCAAAGCCTTCGCAACTTCTGCTGCGGAGTGTTTGATAGAACCAGATTTGATTTCAGCCGTTTTTGCCAACGCAGCAAGTACTACTGCATATTGATTTGCGGGAGTAACGCTTGCTATGGGCGCATCACCTTTGCCGATAGGCGTGGGTCGCTCCAAAATATCGTTCATGCCAAAAGCTGTTCCCATTTTATTGTTAGCGTCTTTAATACTCGCCAATATTTCGGCTGTAGAACCAGTGGTCAGTTTAGAGCCGCCCGCTTGGTTCACCAAGTATTCAACAGCAGCATCCGTGAGCGGTGTTACCCCGGCATTTTTAACTTCAGGCAAGACGGCGCGCAATTTTTCGCCTGTAGCAAAGTCTTTTACAGTGTCATCGCCTTCGTCATAGTATTGAACGCCAGCACCGCCTTGGACTTCAATAACTACCGGTCCCGTGTAGTTGGTTGTGATAGATGCATTTCCATCAGAGTCAACGGTACCTGATGCAACAGAGGTGCCATCAGGTTTTTGCATTACCACTTTGGTTCCTTTAGAGAACTTGCCCAAAGAGGGGGTAACAATAATTGTTTTGCTGCCATCGCCGGCAGAACTAGGGCTGTCGCTACCTCCTCCGCAAGCAGCTAGCAGAATGCCGGAACTGATGGCAATAATCGAAAGTTTTTTCATGGATGTCCAATGCTGGTAAATGGGATAGATATGATCAAAAAAACTTGGATTTAAAAGCAAAAACAATAATTAATTAGTAAAAATCATTTAAATTTTATGGGTAAATTAGTATTGAATGTGTTGTTTTTTTTGCTTAATTTTGAATTAATTGTAGATTCAGACGGGTTCATGCGGTTTAACGGGTTCAATCGATGCAATCTGGGATAATTCCTGCATGGCACATTCTTCAGGACGTTCATTTTTTTTCCGGCGCATTGCAAATTGGTTTTCAGGTTTTGACGGACCATTGGCATTTGCTGTTTTCATGCTGGCGTGTGCAGGCATGCTTACCATGTATTCGTCAGGCTTTGACCATGGAACCCGTTTCGAGGACCATGGGCGTAATATGTTGATTGCGGCCGCGGCCATGTTTGTGGTGGCGCAAATTCCACCGCAGCGCTTGATGATGCTGGCAGTGCCGCTGTATGTCGCCGGAGTGGCATTATTGATTGCAGTCGCACTATTTGGCATTACCAAAAAAGGCGCACGCCGCTGGGTCAATATTGGCGTAGTGATGCAACCGAGTGAAATTTTAAAAATTGCAATGCCTCTGATGCTGGCATGGTGGTTTCAAAAGCGTGAGGGCTTGTTGCGTCCCCTAGACTTTGCCATGGCAACGGTATTGTTGGCAGTGCCGGTTGGATTGATTATGAAACAACCCGATTTGGGCACCTCGTTGTTGGTTTTGGCAGCAGGGTTATCGGTTATTTTTTTTGCTGGCGTGGGTTGGCGGTGGGTCATTCCACCGGCAGTAGTTGGGGTTGTAGGCATTGTGTTGATTGTTATTTTTGAGCCATCACTATGTGCAGAAGGTGTGCGTTGGCCGGTATTGCATGAGTACCAGCAGCAGCGCATTTGCACATTGCTAGATCCTGCACGCGACCCGCTGGGCAAGGGTTTTCACATTATCCAAGGCATGATTGCTATTGGCTCTGGAGGTATTACCGGTTTGGGTTTTATGCGTGGCACGCAAACCCATTTAGAGTTTATTCCTGAGCGCACCACGGACTTTATTTTTGCGGCCTATTCTGAAGAGTTTGGCTTGATTGGCAATCTTCTGCTGATCGCAGGATTTTTATTTTTGATTTTTCGAGGTTTTGCCATTGCCTTAAGTGCGCCAACTTTGTTCGCACGGCTGTTGGCAGGAAGTGTAACGATGATATTTTTTTGTTACGCTTTTGTAAATATGGGCATGGTCAGCGGTATTTTGCCGGTGGTGGGTGTTCCCTTGCCATTTATCAGCTATGGCGGTACTGCAATGCTGACACTGGGGTTGGCGTTAGGGATATTAATGTCCATTTCTAAATCCAAGCGACTGGTTCAGACATAATGTAACTATGATTTCACGCGAACCTACCCTTGAACGTTTGGCTATAGCCAAATCTTTGTTGCTCACTCCTTTCGGGTTGGATGAGTCGCACTTGTCCCGTGCGCTAACACACATCAAGGCGCACCAAGTGGATGAGGCTGACCTGTACTTTCAGTACACCCGCCACGAAGGCTGGAGTCTAGAAGAGGGCATTGTAAAAACCGGCTCATTCAGTATTGACCAAGGCGTAGGAGTTCGTGCCGTGAGTGGCGAAAAAACTGCCTTTGCCTACTCTGACGATATTTCCGAGGCCTCGTTGTTGGATGCCGCACAAACTGTACGCACCATTGGCAGTTCCGCGCTCACCAAGCGGGTGCGGGTGCCTAGCAGCAAAATTGCTAAAGCGCGAAGTTTATATGGTGGCACAGACCCCATCGGCAGCATGGATAGTGCCGCCAAAGTAGATCTTTTAGGCAAGGTAGAGCGCATGGCGCGCGCCAAAGACCCGCGTGTGGCGCAGGTCATGGCCGGACTAGCGAGTGAATATGATGTGGTGCTGGTGGCGCGCGCTGATGGCACGCTAGCGGCAGATGTGCGCCCATTGGTCAGGCTGTCGGTTACCGTCATTGCAGAGCAAAATGGCCGGCGTGAAGTAGGCTCTTCGGGCGGCGGCGGACGTTTTGGCTTAGATTTTTTTGACGATGCCCAAATTAGCCAGTATGTAGATTTGGCAGTACATGCCGCTTTGACCAATTTGGATGCACGTCCTGCACCTGCAGGCGAAATGACGGTGGTGCTGGGCTCCGGTTGGCCGGGCATTTTGTTGCATGAGGCTATAGGCCACGGCTTAGAGGGTGACTTTAACCGTAAGGGCTCTAGCGCCTTTAGCGGCAAGGTAGGCCAACGGGTAGCTGCCAAGGGTGTGACAGTGCTGGATGATGGTACCCTGACTGATCGGCGTGGTTCTTTAAATGTAGATGACGAAGGTAACGTGAGTGGTCGTAATGTTTTAATTGAAGACGGTATTCTTAAAGGCTACATACAAGACGCTATGAATGCGCGCTTGATGGGGGTGGCGCCCACAGGCAACGGCCGGCGCGAAAGCTATGCCCATGTGCCCATGCCGCGCATGACCAACACCTATATGCTTGCGGGTGACAAAGACCCGCAGGAGATAGTTGCGTCCATTAAAAAAGGGCTATATGCCACCAACTTTGGCGGGGGTCAGGTTGACATTACTTCAGGTAAGTTCGTGTTTTCTGCCAGCGAGGCCTATTGGGTCGAAAACGGTAAGGTGCAGTATCCGGTTAAAGGTGCCACCATTATTGGCAGTGGGCCAGAGTGTTTGAAGCACGTGAGCATGATCGGCAACGACATGCGCCTTGATAGTGGCGTAGGTACCTGTGGTAAAGAAGGCCAAAGTGTGCCGGTAGGTGTGGGTCAGCCCACCTTACGCATAGATGGCTTGACGGTGGGTGGAACCGCATAAAGTTTGTGCTATTATTATTGTCATGAATATTAAGGTTTTTTACTTTACCGGCTTTTACTTCTCCAGCGCCTCAGGCGGTAGAGAGTTTTAAGTGCATCAGGTAAAAAGCGCTGCAACCAACTCTAAACCGCCGTCCAAACCGGCGGTTTTTTTATGTCTTTTTTTATAACTAAGGATGACGCTTATGAGCTTATATACCGCT
>CALPVM020000036.1 GCA_943327015.2 Akkermansia muciniphila | reverse complement strand
GGCGGCAACAACTGGGTGGGCGGCAACTGCACTGTGAGCTGCATGCTGATGGGCGTGGGCGCTCTGTACAAAGCCGGACTGGTAGAGTGGATGACCACCATGACCTACCAAGCGGCCTCCGGTGGTGGCGCGCAGCACATGCGTGAACTGCTCACGCAATTCGGCACCTTGAATAGTGAAGTGCGCGACCTGCTGAACGACCCCAAGTCTGCCATTTTAGAAATTGACCGCAAGGTACTAGCCAAACAAAAAGCTTTGTCCGATGCTGAGACCGCTAATTTTGGTGTGCCATTAGGCGGCAGCCTGATTCCGTGGATTGACAAAGACTTGGGCAATGGCATGAGCCGCGAAGAATGGAAAGGCGGCGCAGAGACCAACAAAATTTTGGGTCAAGGTGCTGCATTTGGCTCGGCAGAAACTCCGGTCGATGGTTTTTGCGTACGCATTGGCGCCATGCGCTGCCATAGCCAGGCACTCACCTTCAAGCTCAAAAAAGATGTACCGGTAGCGGATATTGAAGCCATGATTGCTGCTGACAACGCGTGGGTCAAACTGGTACCCAACAACCGCGAAGCTACTATCCATGATTTGACTCCAGTGGCCGTCACCGGCACACTCACCATTCCAGTAGGACGGGTGCGTAAACTCGCCATGGGCCCCGAGTATGTGGGAGCATTCACGATTGGTGACCAGCTGCTGTGGGGTGCTGCGGAGCCGCTGCGCCGTATGCTGCGGATATTAATTGAGGCATAACCATTCAAAGCACAAGCTTCTGCGAGTTGCCTGTTGACAACAATTTATCGATTGCATTAGCTGCAATATGTTATTTAAACAGGTCAAAGGTCTGCTAAGCTTGTGCAGTTGCGGTAATGATGTTAACGTGCCCAACATATTTTAAGAATCGGGTCAATTGCGCTTTGAAATGATGTTTTTTTGTAGCTATTTGCCTGATCACCGGAGGCTCATAAATTGATTGCTAAGTCACAATGTTGGCAAAAAACTGCTGTTGCCATGGCTGCCGTTGCGCTGCTCAGTGTCCCATTGCCCAGTGCTTTGGCTTTGTCTTTGGGTCGGGTTACGGTTTTGTCGGCATTGGGTGAACCACTGCGGGCTGAGATAGATATTCCCAGCATTAATGCCGATGAAGCAGCCAGCTTGAAAGCCACTGTTGCAACCCCGGAAGCATTTATTGCTGCAGGCCTAGACTACAACCCTGCCATGACGAGCTTGCGTGCAACATTGCAACAACGCTCGGATGGACGCTCTTACTTTCGTTTGACCAGTGACCGAGCCATTAACGACCCCTTTGTCGATATGATTTTGGAGGCCAGTTGGTCGTCCGGCAAAATTGTGCGTGATTACACCATGCTGTTTGATCCGCCCGCTTTCCGCAAACCATCGGCAGCACAAACACCTACACTCGCGCAAACTACTGTACCGGTTGAGCCGGTGGTCAGTGCACCACCAGCCAAAACACCGCCGCCAGCGAATAATGTCCGCCCATCGCAACAAGCTACACCTACACCTAAGCCGATTGCAAAACCTCCCGCAGCAGTACAGGCTAAACCTGCCAGTGATAAAAATGTAGTCATCAAGAAAGGCGACACCGCAGGAAAAATTGCAGCCACCTTCAAGCCGCAAGGTATTTCCCTCGACCAGATGCTGGTTGCCCTACTGCGTGCCAACCCCGAGGCCTTTGTCAACGACAATATCAACCGCATACGTACCGGCGCGGTCATGAACCTGCCCACAGCCGAAGAGGCACAGACCACACCACCGGCTGAAGCAACCCAAATTATTTTGGCGCAAAGCAAAGACTTCAACTCTTTCCGACGCAGTCTGGCCAGTAATGTAACCGCTGCACCGGTGGGCAATGCCGACCGCAAAGCCAGTGGAACCATAGAGGCCAAGGTAGATGACAAAAAAGCCTCTTCCGTCACGCCCGACAAACTCACTCTCTCCAAAGGCTCTGTACAGTCTAAGGCCGAAGAAACAAAAATTGCCAACGAGTTGGCAGCCAAAGACGCTGCCAAACGCGCCGCAGACATAGAAAAAAACATCTCTGCCCTGAACCAACTTGGTAAAGCCACCACCGAAAGCGCTCCACAAGCTGCTGTTACCGCTCCCATAACCGCGCCAGAACCGGTAGCATCAGCACCGATTGTTGCTGCATCTGCACCGGCGTTGCCAGTCTCTGAGCCCGTAGCAGTGCCGCAAGTACCCGCTTCTGCCCCAATAGCACCTGTTTCTGCCCCTGCAGAAGTTCCGCTTGCTACATTACCTGAACCGGAAGCCTCTGGCGGCGTACTTGCTGCAATGCAAGAAAACCCGGCCATACCTGCGGGTGTAGCAGGTGTTCTGCTGTTATTGGCTGGTTTTGCCGGCTACAAATACCGCCAACGCAAAAAGAAAGCCAATTCTGAGGATGAAGTACTCGAAAGCAGACTGCAACCGGATTCATTTTTTAACACCAGTGGCGGTCAGCGTGTTGACACCAACGACAACGATGGCTTCAAGGCATCTTCCATCTTGTTTTCTGCCAGCCAGTTAGATTCCGGCGATGATGTGGATCCTGTAGCTGAAGCTGATGTCTATTTGGCTTATGGCCGCGATGCACAAGCCGAGGAAATTTTAAAAGAAGCATTACGCACCAATCCGGCCCGTTTGGCCATCCGCAGCAAGCTTCTGGAAATTCTTGCCAAACGCCGTGATGTCAAAGGCTTTGAGTCAGCAGCCCAGCAAGCATTGGTACTCACCAATAAGAGTAGCGCTGATTGGCAACGCATTTGCGAAATGGGCCTCGGCATCGACCCGCATAACCCCTTGTACTTACCTGAGGGTTCAGCACCAAATACATCGGCAGATCCGGTAACCGCAGTTCCGGATTTTGTGAGCCAAAACATGCCGGTAGAGCCACCTGAACAACTTAGCGTTCAAGACAATAACAGCGAAGCGGTTGATCTGGACTTAGACTTTGCCTTCGACGAAGATGCCAAAGACCTGCCATCCATACCATCTCAGGTTTCGCCGGAAGATGAGCTACCTGCCTCAGCAGAACCCGAGTTTGACCCCAACCCCACCGAAAATCCGTCTAAAGCCAATAATGATGAGAACGCTTTTGGTCTGGACTTTGAATCTTCTGAAGCAACCCCTCTTGCGCCGATTGGGGAGTCTACACCCCCATCCTTAACGGATGCAGAAGCGCTTGATTTTGACCTGGGCGGTTTGTCGCTTGACTTGGAAACCGCTAAACCCGAATCAACACCGTCACAGGCTAATACCGATATTCCTGATGACCCGCTAGAGACCAAACTAGCGCTGGCAGAAGAGTTTTACTCCATTGGCGACGAGGACGGCGCACGCGCTCTGATTGAAGAAGTGATTGCCGAGTCCTCCGGAGACATGCGTTCCAAGGCAGAGCAAGCGCTTGCCAAGCTGGGTTAAATCAGCGGCGTGACACTCTTCAACTTTTCAAGAGGGTAATTTTGCCATGCGGGTGGCGATGGGTATTAGCTATCACGGACAGGCTTACCAGGGATGGCAAAGTCAGTCTTCGGGCCAGACCGTTCAAGACAAGCTTGAACTAGCACTTGGCAAATTTACGAATGAGCGAGTCTCCACCCTATGCGCTGGACGCACCGATGCCGGTGTGCATGCACTCATGCAGGTAGTGCACTTTGACACAAACAAAGATCGCTCTATTTTTGCTTGGATACGCGGCACCAACGCTTATTTACCCCGCGACATTGCAGTGCAATGGGCAGTGTTGGCAGGCGATGCTTTTCATTGCCGCGCTTGTGCCACATCGCGCCGCTACGCATACGTGCTGCTAGACTCTCCGGTACGTCCAAGCATTGAAATTGGACGCATCGGATGGACATTTCGCCCATTAAACCAAGCAAATATGCGCCAAGCTGCAGACATGCTGCTTGGAGAACATGACTTTACATCTTTTCGCGCTGCAGAGTGTCAAGCTTTAAGCCCTGTAAAAACCATGTTAGATATTCAAATTTCTCGCAATGGCGCATATTGGCGTATTGAGTTCGAAGCCAATGCTTTTTTACACCACATGATTCGCAACATCATGGGCTGCCTGGTACAAGTTGGCATTGGCAAAAAACCGCCCGAATGGATACAACAGGTTCTTGCTGCTCGTGACCGGCGTGCAGCAGCTCCGACTTTTTCACCCGACGGACTGTATTTTCTGGGGCCTCGCTATCCAGCACAATGGAATATCCCCGACCGTACCCCGGCATTTGATAGCTTGCCATGAACCTTGTACCACCAAGCGCACAACGCACGCGGATTAAAATTTGCGGATTGACACGCGAGCAAGACGTGGATGCAGCTGTCGCAGCAGGTGCAGACGCTATTGGCTTTGTGCTGTACAACAAAAGTCCACGTTATGTGGATATTGACCGTGCAGCACAACTCTCACAACGACTCCCGCCCTTTGTTACACCTGTGCTACTGTTTGTAAATGCCACTTTAGAAGAAGTGTGCCGGGCTACACGCAAAATTGGCAACGCCACCCTGCAATTTCATGGTGATGAAACCCCTGATTTTTGTCTGCAAGCGCTCCAAACCGAAGGGCGACCCTATGTTCGGGCGGCGCGTATTCCCTTAGGCGATGGCGCCACACACTTTAATCTTTTAAAATACGCTCAAGATTATTCTCACGCGCAAGCGCTGTTGCTCGACGCCCATGTCGATGGCTACGGCGGTGGCGGACAGGCATTCAATTGGTCACTACTACCACCAAACGTCAACGCTCACCTCGTCTTAAGTGGTGGGCTGAGTGCTGCAAACGTGGCAGAAGGCATTACGCTACTACGGCCACGCTGTAAAACATTGTCCGTAGATGTTAGCTCTGGCGTAGAGGCGTTCAATGACGCTGGCGCAACACTCAAGGGTATTAAAGACCCGAACCGAATAACCGCATTTGTA
This sequence comes from Akkermansia muciniphila, assembly GCA_943327015.2. Lineage (GTDB taxonomy): Bacteria > Pseudomonadota > Gammaproteobacteria > Burkholderiales > Burkholderiaceae_C > Allorhodoferax. The sequence goes on along the minus strand of CALPVM020000036.1, from coordinate 6,931 downwards.
GCTGCCGTACGTGCAGCCGATGAACAATTTGCACAAGGCTAAATAGCATGACCTCTTACCAGCAACCCGACCTTAGCGGCCATTTTGGAAAATATGGCGGCAGTTTTGTCTCTGAAACACTGACCCATGCCATCAATGAACTCAAAGACGCGTACGCCAAGTACCAGTACGACCCCGAGTTTTTGGCCGAATTTCAATACGAACTAGCCCATTTTGTGGGTCGCCCCTCTCCCATTTACCACGCTGCCCGCATGAGCCGCGAAATGGGTGGAGCGCAAATTTTCTTGAAGCGCGAAGACCTCAACCACACCGGCGCTCACAAAATCAACAACACCATTGGTCAGGCCATGCTAGCTAAACGCATGGGCAAGCCCCGAGTTATTGCAGAAACCGGTGCCGGTCAGCACGGCGTGGCTACTGCCACCATCTGCGCCCGTTACGGACTTGAGTGCGTGGTCTATATGGGCAGCGAAGATGTCAAACGCCAAAGCCCTAACGTCTACCGCATGAAACTGCTGGGTGCCACGGTTGTACCCGTTGAAAGTGGTAGCAAAACCCTCAAAGATGCACTCAATGAGGCCATGCGCGACTGGGTTGCTAACGTGGACAACACGTTTTACATCATCGGTACCGTTGCCGGGCCCCACCCCTACCCCATGATGGTGCGCGACTTTCAAAGCGTCATCGGCAAAGAATGCATCATGCAAATGCCCGAGATGCTGCAACGCCAAGGTGTCCAAGGCAGTCAACCCGATGCAGTCATCGCGTGCGTAGGCGGCGGCAGCAACGCTATGGGTATCTTCCACCCTTACATTCCGTTCGAGAACACGCGCCTGATTGGCGTAGAGGCCGCAGGCGAAGGCATGGACAGTGGCAAACATTCTGCCTCCATCCAGCGCGGCAGCCCCGGTGTTTTGCACGGCAACCGCACCTATGTTCTGCAGGACGACAATGGTCAGGTTACCGAAACGCATAGCATTAGCGCCGGGCTGGACTACCCTGGCGTAGGCCCGGAACATGCGTTTCTAAGCGACATCGGACGGGCTCAGTACGTAGGCATTACCGACACTGAGGCACTATCGGCCTTTCACTACCTGTGCCGTACCGAAGGCATTATTCCGGCGCTTGAATCCAGCCACGCCATTGCCTATGCCATGCAACTCGCCAAAACCATGCGGCCGGACCAGTCTATTCTGGTCAACCTCTCAGGCCGTGGTGACAAAGATATTGGCACGGTGGCCGATCTCAGCAATGCAGATTTTTACTGCCGCCCCAGTTGCAGAGGCCAAGGTGTAAAAGGTGGCGAGCAACCGCTTAACCGCATGACTGCCTCCGCCATTGCGGGAGATGCCGCATGAGCCGCATTGACACCACCTTTGCCCAACTTAAAGCAAGCCAGCGCAAAGCGCTGATTCCGTTTGTCACCGCGGGCTTTCCGTATGCTGACATCACCCCCGCCTTGATGCACGCCATGGTAGCGGGTGGCGCTGATGTGATTGAACTGGGTGTGCCTTTTTCTGACCCCAGTGCCGATGGTCCGGTCATTCAAAAAGCCGGCGACAAAGCTCTTGCATTTGGTATTGGCCTGGTGCAGGTGCTGGAGATGGTGCGCGCGTTCCGCCAAACCAATAGTCACACCCCCGTAGTGCTGATGGGTTACGCCAACCCGGTAGAACGTTATGACCAAAAACACCCCAGCACCGATGGAAAAAGTGCCTTCGTGCGCGATGCCGCTGCCGCAGGTGTAGATGGTGTCCTGATTGTGGACTACCCACCCGAAGAATGCGAAGCATTTGCCGCAGAACTGCGCGCCCACAACATGGACCTGATATTTTTATTGGCGCCCACCAGCACAGAAGCCCGAATGGCACAAGTGGCACGTGTGGCAAGCGGCTATGTGTACTACGTGTCGCTTAAGGGTGTAACTGGTGCCGGCACGCTAGATACTGACGCTGTTGAAGCTATGTTGCCACGTATTCGCCAGCACATCCATATTCCTGTGGGTGTTGGCTTTGGCATTCGCGATGCCGCCACAGCACGCACCATTGCCAAAGTGGCAGATGCAGTGGTTATCGGCAGCAAAATCATCCAACTAATTGATGCCGAACCACACCACAACGTAGCCCAGATAGCGCAAGCGTTTTTGCAAGATATTCGCACTGCGCTAGACTCCGTATCCACACCCTAACCCTTGGAACTGAACCATGAGCTGGCTTGAGAAACTCCTCCCCCCAAAAATTCAGCATACCGACCCGGCCGATCGCCGCAGCGTCCCTGAGGGATTATGGATTAAGTGCCCCAGTTGCGAAACAGTGCTCTACAAAACCGATCTGGAACAAAACCAAAACGTTTGCCCGCACTGCAGCCACCACCACCGTATCGGCGCACGTGCGCGACTCAACTGGTTTTTGGACAACGAAGGCCGCTATGAAATCGGGCAAGAAGTGCTACCGGTAGACGCACTCAAGTTCAAAGACAGCCGCAAATACCCGGAGCGCCTGAAAGAAGCCCTTGAAAATACCGGAGAAACCGATGCACTGGTGGTCATGGGTGGATCAGTGCAAGGTGTCAGCTTGGTTACAGCCTGCTTTGAATTTGAATTTATGGGCGGCAGCATGGGCTCGGTCGTGGGTGAGCGCTTTGTGCGTGGTGTGGAATCGGCCATAGAGCAAAAGGTGCCTTTTGTATGCTTTACCGCTACTGGTGGCGCGCGCATGCAAGAGGGTTTGCTTAGTCTGATGCAGATGGCTAAAACCAATGCGGCGCTTACCCGCCTAGCCAAAAAGAAACTGCCTTACATCAGTGTGCTCACCGACCCCACCATGGGGGGAGTGAGCGCTGGTTTTGCCTTTATTGGTGATGTAGTGATTGCAGAGCCCAAAGCGCTGATTGGTTTTGCCGGACCCCGTGTCATCGAATCAACCGTGCGCGTGACCCTGCCCGAAGGTTTTCAGCGCTCAGAGTTTTTACAAACCAAGGGTGCTATTGACATGATTTGCGACCGGCGCGACCTGCGTAAAACCATCTCCAACAGCCTCGCCATGCTGCAGCGCTTGCCCTCGGACGCGGTTATTTAAATTCCAGCAATGGACAGCATTACCGCTGACTGCACCGAAGCCAACACAATGGTTGCAATTTGCAGCAGCACCAGCAGCGCCAACGGTGATAAATCTACCCCCCCCACCAAGGGCACCATCCGGCGGATGGGGGTTAACACCGGGGCAACCAACCTATCGAGCAAATCTGACAATAGCGATTGCGTCTGCACCCACGACAGCACCGCATACACAATGACCAAACCCGTCAGGCCCGAGAGTACCATTCTCAACACGCCAAATACCGCCATAACAAGCAGCGCAACCATGCCCGTTGCAGCCCCCGCAAGCAACCACAAAATAAGCAACTGGCCTAACTGCAACAACCATGCAGCCAACAGACTGGCAGTATCCCAACGCCCGACAGCAGGCACTATGCGTCGCAATGGCAAAACCAACCAATCGGTTAATGCAAAAATAAATCGTCCCAACGGGTTGCCGGAACGCTCGGACATCGGAATCCGCTGGTATTGCATGTACAGTCGCAGCAAACACACGCCCGTCAATAAACCGGCAGAAACTTCAAGCAACAAAGAGATTATTTGGTAAAGCATAGAGAGCAGCCCTTAACAACTGCCGAATCATATCCGCTACGCTGCGCTTAAAATCAAAGCTTGCACCTTTGTCCCTACTCAATTCACTTTATGTCTGACCAACAACCCAACGCAACCGCCCCACAAGACGAAAACCAGCTAATCATGGAGCGCCGCGAAAAGCTTAAAGCTATTCGCCAACAGCAAGTCGAAGGCAAAGGCGTTGCATTCCCCAACGACTTTAGCCCCAGCCACAAGGCAGAAGAGCTATTTGCCGTGTTTGATGCACACTCTCCTGAAGCTTTAATTGCCATGGCCGCCACCACAAAGGTAGCAGGCCGCATGATGCTTAAGCGTGTGATGGGCAAAGCCAGTTTTTGCACATTGCAAGATGCATCATTTGGGCCATCAGGTGGTCGCATTCAGATTTACATCAAAGGTGAAGAAATTGACGCAGATGTGTATGCCGCTTTCAAGCACTGGGACTTGGGCGACATTGTGGCGGCCGAGGGCACCATCTTTAAAACAAAAACTGGCGAGCTTTCTATTCATGCCACCAGCATCCGCTTGCTGACCAAAAGCCTGCGTCCCATGCCAGACAAGTTCCATGGCATCAACGACCAAGAAGTAAAGTACCGCCAGCGCTATGTTGACTTAATGACCGATGAAGCAGCCCGCAAACGCTTTGTAGCGCGCAGCAAAGCGGTGAGTGGTATTCGCGAGTTTATGGTGCAACATGGCTTTTTAGAGGTAGAAACCCCCATGCTGCACCCTATTCCGGGCGGCGCCAATGCCAAGCCTTTTACCACGCACCACAATGCGCTGGATCAGCAAATGTTTTTACGCATTGCTCCTGAGTTGTACCTCAAGCGCCTGATTGTGGGCGGTTTTGACCGTGTGTTTGAAATAAACCGCAACTTCCGCAACGAAGGCATCTCGGTACGGCATAACCCAGAATTTACGATGATGGAGTTTTACGCCGCATACTGGAACTACCAAGACTTGATGACCTTTACCGAGTCCTTAGTACGTGATGCAGCCATCAAAGCAGTTGGCACACTGCAACTCAACTACGGGGGCAAACCGGTAGATTTGTCGCAACCGTTTGAGCGCCTCACCATTTTACAAGCCATCGACAAATACACCGATGCAGGCGTGAATGTAAGTGACCGCGACTGGTTGATCAACGCATTGCGCAAACTAGGGCTCTCTGAGGCCAAACACCAACTCTCTACCCGCAGCTTGGCATCGCTGCAAGTGATGTATTTTGAAGAAACGGTAGAAGAAAAGCTCTGGCAACCCACCTTTATTTGTGACCACCCCATCGAGATCTCACCCTTGGCGCGTGCGAGCGACACCAAAGAAGGTGTGACAGAACGTTTTGAGCTCTATGTCACCGGGCGCGAATTTGGCAACGGCTTTAGCGAGCTGAACGACGCGCAAGACCAAGCTGCACGTTTTCATGCCCAAGTAGCGGCCAAGGACAATGGCGACGACGAAGCCATGTACTACGACCACGACTTTGTACGCGCTCTAGAGTACGGCATGCCACCCACTGGTGGCTGCGGCATTGGCATTGACCGGCTCATGATGCTGCTTACTGATAGCGCCAGCATCCGGGATGTGATTTTGTTCCCTGCCCTGCGGCGCGAGCATTAAAAGCCAATATGAAGCGGCAAAGTGTTTGGGCGGGCAAAGTGGCTGGCTTGGTAAAAGCTGGCAACACTACGGCGGCAATAGCGCAAATTAAAGTAGCGCCCAGTGTGCGTGATGTGCAGCAACTGCGCGATATTTTGCACGACAGCCAGCTTTTGCAAAAATACCGTGCAGTGGATGAGGCGACGGCTGATCAAATTGCGGCGCTATCGGCGCCACGGCTGCATCGGTCACCTTAAACCCGCTTACTCAGGCTCACTCCTCCAGATCAAGGTAGTACAACAATGAATCAGCAGATGAAAAACCACCTGATTCATTTTTAATGATTTTGCCCCCTGGCGACCAAACAACCCAATGCGGCACGCCTTTCATGCCGAGCTGATTAAAATAGGCTTGGTTCGGGTCCAAATAAACAGGAAACGGAAAATCGGCAGCGTACTCCAGTAGCGCTTCTGGTGTGTCCCTACCCAATATAACCGTAGTACTTATGCCACGTGCATCCAATTGTTTTACAGCATCCAATATCGCTGTATGCGAACTTTTGCAATACGGGCACCAGGGCGCTAAATAAATGGTTAGGCAGCGGTTTCGCAAACAGCTCAAACTCCGCTTAGTGGCTTGCTCAGTAGAGTTTTTGTCGTAGTACACCATGGTCTGTGCGGGCATGGTAGTGGCAGGGCCGCTCCAAAAATAAATCCCCGCCAACGCTAGCAGTACGACCAAATGCCATAAACGCATGATGCTCCTCTAGTTGTTGGCAATATTTATAGCACAACACCAAGCATTATTTTTTTAACCACCAGCGCTTATTGGTATTGCCCGATTGATGATGGTGCTTATTTCTAGCACATGCATCCAGGAAATGGATTTATTTTCATCACTGCAACGGGTGCAGGTGTAACTTTCAAAGTTCAGTTATCTAGGCCCAATACCTTTAACAAAAGCTCTGCCGAAGGAGCGCCGCCAGCATTTCTGGTGGTAATTTTTCCACCCGGTAACCAGACTACGTAACTTGGTACGCCTTTCATATCCAGTGACTTAAAAAAAGCCTTGTTCTGATCAAAATAAACCGGGAATGGAAAATCTGCGGCATAGGACAGCAGTGCCTCGTGTTTATCCAAGCCCAACACAATGGTAGTTTCTATTCCACGCGCCTCCAATTGTTTAACCGTATCCAAAATAGCCGCATGAGAATTTTTGCATTGCGGACACCAAGGGGCTAGGTAAATGGTTAAACAGCGGTTTTCAGGGCAGTACAAACGACGCTTGCTAGTATGAGCAGTGGAGGTCTTATCGTAATAAACCAAGTATTCCGATGGCATGTTAGATGGAGAACGTCCCCATACAAAATACACGATCACCAACGCCAGTACCCCATGCCATAAGCGCATAACATTTACTCACAAAAATGCGTTATAGCACATACTTATCAATTATTTATACTGCAACATAGCCCACTGCACATGATCTCGCACCCATTCATTCGGATGCTGTTGCCAGCACTGTAACGCATCATGCATGGCTAGGACTGTATGCCGGTCTGGTTTCCCAGCCAAAGCATTCCCGATAGCCACAGACACATTGCGCAACCAACGGGCGTGCCCGATCCGGCGGATTGGACTCCCTTCAGTAAGGTGCGAAAACTCT
>CALPVM020000035.1 GCA_943327015.2 Akkermansia muciniphila | reverse complement strand
CCCCTCCCAGCGCAGTCTGTCAGAACTACGCACGCAGATTGACGCAGTAGATGCACATTTGCTGCAACTCCTAACCGAACGAGCAGCACTAGCCCACGCTGTTGGTGAAATCAAGCGTATAGAAGGCTCAGCCGTGTTTCGCCCTGAACGCGAAGCGCAAGTCATTGCCAAACTGCAACACACCAACCACAGCGGTTTAAAAAACGAAAGCATTGCTGTTATTTGGCGCGAAATTATGTCGGCCTGCCGTGCTTTAGAAGCTCCACAGCGTGTTGCTTATCTGGGTCCGGCTGGCACTTTTAGCGAAGAAGCTGCTCTGCGTTTTTTTGGCTCCAGCATTACCCATGTGCCTTGCACCAGCTTTGATGAAGTCTTTCATGCGGCTACTGCCGGCTCTGCAGAATTTGGAGTAATTCCAGTAGAAAACAGTACCGAAGGAGTAGTCACCCGCTCGCTCGACTTGCTCTTAAGCACTCCATTGCACATTGTGGGTGAAATCAGCTTACTTGTTCGCCACCAATTGCTACGCAGCACCAACGCACTCGCCGGTATTGAAGTGGTTTTAGCGCACCCACAAGCATTGGCACAATGCCAACATTGGCTGAGCAAAAATCTGCCGAACGCCGAACGTCGGGCGGTATCCAGCAATGCAGAGGGTGCCCGACTCAGTGCCAGCAACCCAAGTTGGGCTGCTATCGGGAGTGAGCGCGCTGGTTCAACACATGGTTTGCATATAGTTGCCCATGCAATACAAGATGAAGCCTTCAACCGCACCCGCTTTTGCGTGGTATGTTTGCCATCTGTTTTGCCGGCGCCTGAGGCCAGTGGCACAGACTGCACCAGCCTGGTAGTGTCCGTTCCCAACCGACCCGGTGCGGTGCACGACATGCTGGCCCCACTTAAAAGTCATGGTGTTTCCATGACACGTTTTGAATCGCGCCCGGCACGATCGGGCCAATGGGATTATTATTTTTTTATCGATCTGCAGGGCCACCCCTCACAGCCATCTATTCACAACGCTTTGCAAGATTTGCAGAAAGTATGCGCCTTCTACAAAATACTGGGAAGCTACCCTTTGGCAGATTGAAATATATGTGCAGGACTCTTTATGTTTGAACAACTAGGACTCATTGGATGCGGCCTGATGGGCGGCTCATTTGCATTGGCTATGAAGCGTGCGGGCTTGGTTAAGCGCGTTGTGGGTTACAGCAAATCGCCATCCACTACCGAGCGCGCACGTCAAATTGGGGTTATTGATATTGAAGCGCCTTCGGCTCTTTTAGCGGTGTCTGGTGCTGACATTGTGCTGATTGCGGTTCCGGTGTCAGCCAGCGAAGCCACTTTTAAGGCAATCAAACATTTGGTCAAGCCCAACATGCTCATTATGGATGTAGGCTCAACCAAGAGTGATGTGATAGATGCTGCGCGAAAAGGGCTGCGGGAACATATCGGATCTTTTGTTCCGGCTCATCCTATTGCTGGCAAGGAAAGCTCTGGCGTAGAGCATGCAGACTCTGACCTGTATGCAGGACGCCATGTTATTTTGACCCCCACCGAACGCACCTTGACCGCACAATTGCAAAAAGCCGAGGAAGTGTGGACAGCCTTAGGCTGCAAAGTACAAAAAATGTCACCCGAGCAACATGATGCCACCTTTGCGGCGGTGAGTCATCTGCCGCACATGATTGCTTTTGCATTAATGAACGCCATTTCAGGCCATCCCAATGGTAAAGAATTCTTATCCTTTGCCGGGCCCGGTTTTCGTGATTTCAGCCGCATTGCAGCCAGTGAACCCAAGGTGTGGCGCGATATCTTGATAGCCAACCGCGAAGAATTGCTGCAACAAAGCAAACTGTTTCAAAAACATCTGCAAGACTTTGAAGCCTTGGTCACCAATGGCGATGTTGCCGCTTTAGAAAAACTCATAGCCCACGCCAGCTCTACCCGCGTCAATTGGGGCATCAGCTATAAAAGCAATAAATAATGTTTTCAACTGAATTTCTGGATATTCCCTGCCTAAGTGGCGCATCCGGCAGCGTCACCCTGCCCGGCTCCAAAAGCATCTCGAACCGCGTTTTGCTATTGTCGGCACTTTGCACTGGCACAACCACCATCCACGACCTGCTGGACTCTGACGACACGCGTGTCATGCTAGCAGCACTGCGCAAAATGGGCTGCAACATTGAACAAAACGGCGCCCATTTGGTAATGACCGGCATGGCTGGTTCCATTGTCAACCCACAGGCACAACTGTTTTTGGGCAATGCAGGCACTGCTATGCGACCGTTAACCGCTGCATTGGCCGTATTGGGTGGCGACTTTGAACTCAGCGGTGTAGACCGTATGCACGAGCGCCCGATTGGAGACTTGGTGGATGCCTTGCAACTTCTAGGCTGCAAAATAGAATACCTGAAGCAACCAGGCTTTCCACCGCTACACATTGGCCAGCCTGCGCTACGCTTGGATCAACCCATACAAGTTCGAGGCGACGTTTCTAGTCAATTTCTGACAGCTTTGCTGATGTCTCTGCCCTTGGTTGCTACCCAAGACATCGTTATTGAGGTTGTGGGCGAGCTTATTTCGCGTCCTTATATTGAAATCACCCTGAACCTGTTGGCGCGTTTTGGTGTACATGTACTGCGCCCGGAAGGCGCTGACCGCTGGCAACGTTTTACTATTCCTGCAGGCAGCCAATTGCGCTCCCCCGGCGTCATTCATATAGAGGCAGATGCTTCTTCAGCAAGCTACTTCATTGCTTTGGGAGCGATAGCGCAAGGTACTGGCGTTACTGTACAAGGAGTTGGAGCAGACTCTATTCAAGGGGACATTCGCTTTATTGAGGCAGCCCGGCAAATGGGCGCCGATGTTCAAAGCGGTCCCAACTGGCTGCATATCCAACGCGGCACTTGGCCGCTTAAAGCAATTGACCTCGACTGCAACCACATACCTGATGCTGCCATGACACTTGCGGTATTGGCACTGTATGCACAAGGTACTACACGTTTACGCAACATTGCAAGTTGGCGCGTGAAGGAAACCGACCGTATTACCGCTATGGCCACCGAACTTCGCAAGTTAGGCGCCTCCGTTGTGGAAGGTGCAGACTTTATAGAGGTTACAGCACCGTCGGTGTCAAATTGGCACGCAGCCTCCATACATACCTACGACGACCATCGCATTGCCATGTGTTTCTCTTTGGCGGCCCTCAACCCGGCCAATAAAGCGGTGCGTATTCTTGATCCCCAATGCGTTGCAAAGACCTTTCCAGACTATTTTGAAGCGCTTTTTTCAGTCAGCAAATCAACCATTAACAACATACCTGTGATCTGTGTTGATGGACCCACTGCTTCCGGCAAAGGCACACTGGCAGTTGTATTGGCCAAAAAACTGGGCTACCATTTTCTTGACTCCGGCTCTCTTTACCGCATCACGGCGCTGGCTGCGGGTCAGGCCGGAATCGCGTTGGACGCGGGTAATGCACAAGCCATAGCCACGCTGGTAAGTCAATTGAACATAAAATTTGATGATGGACGCGTCTGGCTCAATGGAGATGACGTGAGCGATGTTATTCGCACCGAACAAGCTGGCATGAATGCATCCAAAGTATCCGCATTTGCCCCAGTACGCGCCGCATTAATTGGCCTACAGCAAAGCTTTCAACAACTCCCCGGTTTGGTTGCAGACGGCCGAGATATGGGCACGGTCATCTTTCCAAATGCGCAACTTAAGGTTTTTTTGAGTGCAAGTGCTGCCTGCCGTGCAGAACGCCGGTATAAGCAGTTGATTTCCAAAGGGATTCCCGCTATACTGTCAGACCTTCGCGCTGATTTGGAAGCACGTGATGCTCGGGACTCCTCCCGCAGCGTTGCGCCTCTTAAGCCTGCGCAAGATGCTTTTCTACTTGACAACTCCGAATTAACAGTCGACGCGTCTGTAAATTTGGTATTGAACTGGTGGCAAAGCAAACAACCGTTCAGCAATCGCTGAACCTATGGCCCCTTTGCAGGGATCGTTAACTTAACCCAACGGCAAAAGCCGTGATTAACCTCGTGGCATCAGCCGCGCAAACACATGTCTGAATCTTTCGCAGCCCTATTTGAAGAATCTCTACAACGCTCTGAAATGCGTACTGGTGAAGTCATCACCGCCGAAGTCGTGCGCATTGAGCACAGCTTTGTAGTTGTTAACGCTGGACTCAAGTCTGAAGCCTATGTGCCGATCGAAGAGTTCAAGAGTGACAAGGGCGAACTTGAAGTCCAAGTAGGCGACTTCGTATCTGTAGCCATCGACTCCGTAGAAAACGGCTATGGCGACACCATCCTTTCCCGCGACAAAGCCAAGCGCCTCGCTTCCTGGATGAGCTTGGAAAAAGCACTCGAGTCCGGCGAGTTTGTCATGGGCACCACCAGCGGCAAAGTCAAAGGTGGCTTGACTGTTCTGGTCAACGGCATCCGCGCATTCTTGCCAGGCTCCTTGGTTGACACACGTCCTACCAAAGACCTCTCTCCATGGGAAAACAAAACCATGGAATTCAAGGTTATCAAGCTTGACCGCAAGCGCAACAACGTGGTGTTGAGCCGCCGTGCCGTGGTAGAAGCCAGCATGGGCGAAGAACGCGCCAAGTTAATGCACAACCTCAAAGAAGGTTCTGTAGTGCAAGGCGTAGTCAAAAACATCACCGAATACGGTGCGTTCGTTGACCTCGGCGGAATTGATGGCCTGTTGCACATCACCGACATGGCATGGCGCCGTGTTCGCCACCCCAGCGAAGTGGTGCAAGCTGGTCAAGAAATCACTGCCAAGATCCTTAAGTTTGATACCGACAAAAACCGCGTATCTTTGGGCTTGAAGCAAATGGGTGATGACCCATGGATGGGTGTAAACCGCCGCTACCCTGCCGGCACCCGCATGTTCGGCAAAATTACCAACATCGCCGACTACGGCGCATTTGTTGAACTCGAACCCGGCATTGAAGGCTTGGTACACGTGTCTGAGATGGACTGGACCAACAAGAACGTGGCTCCTTCCAAAATCGTTGCTTTGGGTGACGAAGTCGAAGTTATGGTTCTCGAAATCGACGAAGACAAACGCCGCATCAGCCTGGGCATGAAGCAATGCAAAGCCAACCCATGGCAAGAATTTGCACAAAACACCAAACGCGGTGACCGCGTGAAGGGCCCGATCAAGTCCATTACCGACTTCGGCGTATTTGTGGGCTTGGCTGCCGGCATCGACGGCTTGGTACACTTGTCTGACCTTTCTTGGAACGAAACCGGCGAAGCCGCAGTTCGCAACTACAAAAAGGGCCAGGACGTTGAAGCCATTGTGTTGGCTGTAGATGTCGAACGCGAACGCATCTCTTTGGGTATTAAACAACTCGACTCCGATCCTTTCACCACTTTTGTGTCCATCAACGACAAAGGCCAAACCGTTACCGGTAAGGTTAAAACCGTAGATGCCAAGGGCGCTGAAATCGACCTCGGTGAAGATGTTATCGGCTACCTGCGCGCCTCTGAAATCAGCCGTGACCGTGTAGAAGACGCACGTAACGTACTGAAAGAAGGCGACGAAGTAACAGCAGTAGTTGTTAACGTAGACCGCAAGACCCGCAATATCCAATTGTCCATCAAGGCCAAGGATGCAGCAGATCAAGCAGATGCAATGGCTACTTTGAACCAAGCTGCTGCCCGTGAAAACGCTGGCACCACCAGCTTGGGCGCTTTGTTGCGTGCAAAACTGGACAATAACTAATCTGATCGATAGTTATTGACTCAATGAGCGACCGGCGCACATAGTTCGCCGGTCGTTTTTTCATCCCAAGATTTTCTCAAACACCATGACCCGCTCCGAACTTGTTGAAGAACTGGCCAATCGTTTTAGCCAACTCACCCACCGAGATGCAGAACACGCAGTGAAAGGCATTTTGGATGCCATGCACGATGCACTGGGACGCGGTCACCGCATCGAAATTCGTGGTTTTGGCAGCTTCTCCATCAACCGTCGACCACCACGCATAGGTCGTAACCCCCGTAGTGGTGAGAGTGTGGCCGTGCCGGAAAAAAGGGTGCCCCACTTCAAACCCGGAAAAGCTCTGCGAGAATCTGTCGAATTGCCTCTTCCAGAAATGCAAGCGCCCACGCATAGGCCATGAAGCAGTTTTTCCGGTTTTTTAAATGGCTGCTCAAAGCAGCTGTTTTTTTTACCCTATTTGCCTTTGCTCTGAATAATCAGGGCAATGTGACCATTCATTTCTTTTTTGGCCACCATTGGACTGCACCAATGGCTCTTATCGTTTTAGCTGCATTTGCAGTAGGATTGATGGTTGGAATTTTAGGCATGGTACCCCGCTGGTGGCATACCAAACCCAAACCGGTAACACCGAATGGAATTTAACATTACCCTGTTTTTGCTCAGCTTACCCATAGCATTTGTTCTGGGTTGGATTGCATCGCGCATGGATTTACGCCAGATGCGTATGGAAAACCGGCGAGCTCCCAAGGCGTATTTTAAAGGCTTAAACTTCTTGCTTAACGAACAGCAAGACCAAGCCATTGATGCATTTATTGAGGCGGTTCAAAATGATCCTGACACCTCGGAACTTCATTTTGCCTTGGGCAACCTGTTTAGACGCCGCGGCGAATACGAACGCGCTGTACGGGTGCATCAACACCTACTATCACGTGGAGACATCTCAATTGCTGACCGGGAGCGTGCGCAACATGCTCTGGCGCTGGACTTTCTAAAGGCAGGCCTTTTAGACCGTGCCGAGGCTGCTCTACTCAAACTGGAAAACACACCTTTTGAGGCACAAGCACGACTGGCGTTACTGGCCAATTATGAGCGTTCACGCGACTGGAAAAATGCGGCTGACATTGCACAAAAATTAGAGTCTTCAGGGCAAGGAAGCTTTAAATCACGACTGGCGCATTTTCTGTGCGAACAAGCAGCCACCTTGGCTGCCGCCAATGAAACCACGCGTGCCATCATGGTGTTAGAGCAAGCCATTGACACAGCCAAAGATGCTGCTCGCCCAAGACTGGAATTGGCACGTCTGCAAAAAGAACTGGGTAACAGTTCACAGGCATTCCAAACACTGACGCAAGCCATTACCAATGCTCCATCAGCAGCACCGCTGATTGCGCCACGTCTTGCACAGTATGCAAGCGCTTGCCAACAAGGTCCTGCCGCGCTTGAGCAGCTCAAGTCGGTCTATATTCATACCCCGTCACTCGATGTGCTTGACGCTATAGTAACGCTTGAAACAACAAGTGGCCAACACACGATCAGTCCACGCGAATGGTATGCGCGCCATCTCGAAAAAGAGCCCTCACTGGTCGCCGCGGCCAAATGGATTGCAGGCGAAAAACTCGAACACGAACAATTTCATCCCCAAGTGCAACGCGCGCTGGACCATGCGGTCAAACCGCTGACCCGCTATCGTTGTGCAGCATGTGGGTTTGAAGCCAATCAACATTTCTGGCAATGTCCCGGCTGCCAGACTTGGGACAGTTATCCGGCACGTCGGGTGGAAGAGTTATAAAAAACCTTATTCATTTATGCTAGTTTCCAAATCTCAAATCTTAGCGTCCCGCGTACTGGTAGTGGGAGATGTCATGCTTGACCGGTATTGGTACGGAGCAGTTGAACGTATTTCGCCCGAAGCCCCGGTGCCGGTAGTACGTATTAACCGCGAAGAAGAACGCAATGGAGGCGCTGCCAACGTAGCGTATAACGTCGTTACCTTAGGGGCTAAGGCGTCTTTGCTTACCGTGGTGGGCGATGATGAAGCCAGTCACAAACTTGAAGCACTGGTCGCAAAAACCGGAATACAACCCCATTTTGGACGCGATACAGATCTGAAAACTACAGTCAAATTGCGTGTCATTGGCCGGCAACAGCAGTTGTTGCGACTGGACTTTGAAAACACGCCCAAAAATGAAATTCTGGCCAGTCAGACTGCTACATTTGAAGCTCTTTTACCGGAGCATGATGTCATTCTTTTCTCAGACTACGGCAAAGGCGGTCTGGCTCACGTGAGCAACATGATTAACTGCGCCAAAGCACAAGGAAAACCCATATTAATTGACCCTAAAGGCAGCGATTATTCGCGCTACCAAAAGGCTAACGTCATTACACCTAACCGTGCCGAACTGCAGCAAGTGATTGGAAGCTGGAACAGCGAAGAAGAATTACGCATAAAAGCACACAATCTGCGCACAGCATTGCATCTGGATGCGCTACTACTGACCCGCAGCGAAGAAGGCATGAGCTTGTTTGACGAATTGGGCGATTTGCACGTAAGCGCTCAAGCACGCGAAGTGTTTGATGTCACAGGCGCTGGCGATACCGTCATTGCCACTATGGCCACTTTGGTTGGTGCAGGCATGACCCTGCGCCAAGCGCTGCCGATTGCCAACCGTGCCGGCGGACTGGTGGTAGGTAAATTTGGTACGGCGACTGTTTCGTATGAGGAGTTATTTGCATGACACGCATAGTAGTAACCGGTGCCGCCGGATTTATTGGCAGCAACATCATTCAAGGCTTGAACGCTCGCGGCCTTAACGACATTATTGCCGTGGACGATCTTAAGCAGGGTGATAAGTTTCGCAATCTTGCAGATCTCAATATTTCCGACTACATTGATGCCGATACGTTTTATGACGACTTTGCCAACGGCCACTACGGGCAAATAGAAGCTGTTTTTCACGAAGGTGCCTGCAGCGACACCATGGAACCCGATGGCAAGTACATGATGGCGAACAACTACACGCTGTCTTGGCACTTGTTCCAAGCTTGCCAAAAGCGCGGCGCACGCTTGCTCTATGCATCATCAGCAGCAACGTACGGGGGATCGAGTACTTTTCGCGAAGACCCACGATTCGAGCTACCGCTCAATGTATACGGCTACTCCAAGCTTCTGTTTGACCAAAAATTACGCCGTGAATGCGGCGCAGATTTTCAGCGCACCAAGGCCGGTAAAACACACCAAGTGGTGGGTTTTAGATACTTCAACGTGTATGGCCCACGCGAGCAACATAAAGGCCGCATGGCCAGCGTTGCATTCCACCAGTACCACCAGTTTTTAAAAGAGGGCAAAGTTAAACTGTTTGGCGACTACGGCGGTTATGTTGCGGGTGGTCAGATGCGTGATTTTGTCTTTGTAGACGATGTAGTCGCTGTCAACCTATGGTTTTTTGACCACCCGGCCGAATCCGGTATTTATAACCTCGGTTCCGGACGGGCACAGGCCTTTAACGATGTTGCAAGCTCGGTAGTGAATGCCATGCGCGGCTTGCAAAACCAGCCTGCCCTGCCCTTGGCCGACATTACCGCCCAAGGCTTGGTAGAGTACATTCCTTTTCCGGACGCCCTGCGCGGAAAATACCAATGTTTTACCCAAGCAGACTTAACTGCTCTGCGCTCTACCGGGTGCGACCACACCTTTGTGGACGTGCAAACGGGTGTTGCCAAGTACGTGCAGTGGTTAGCAGCACACCCTTGATGGCCACTGGCTGATGCATGCCGTATTTGCCATTTGCTTGGGCGCCAGTGCCGGCGCCTTGGTGCGCTGGCAGTTAGGCCTGTGGCTTAACGTGGCAAGCAGCCCTCTTACGCATGTTCCCTTGGGCACATTAGCGGCCAACTTACTCGGAGGCTACCTGATTGGTGTATGTGTAGCGGTATTTGAAGCCTGGCCCGACTTGCACCCTAGTTGGCGTTTGGCACTGATAACCGGATTTTTAGGAGCGCTTACCACCTTCTCTACCTTCTCAGCAGAAGTAGTGCAGATGCTAATGCAACAGCGTTATGCATTGGCATTGGGTACCTCAGTGTTGCATCTTTTAGGATCGTTGCTACTAACAATTGCCGGCATACAAAGCGTACATTGGTTTATTGCACGCTAAGTATCACACGGTAGGGTTGCAATCACACTTGCGCGGCACGCAAGCGCATAGAAAACTCACGGAGCATCTCAATACCACTTTCTTCGGCGCGATGACACCAAGCCTGCAATTCAAGCGCCAACTGCTCACGTGAAGTATGGGTATTGAGCCAAAGTTGACGTAACTCCTCGCGCATGGTCACCATTTTGTCCAACACGGGTGACGCTGCACGCGCCAACGCCAATTGGGCTGCTACAGCAGCTGGCACACGGTCTTGGTCACGGTGCATCCAACGTTTGGCAGCCCGCATTACAGAAATATCAGCGCTTTTGGCACGCATAGCCGTAAACTCCGCACGTGCAGCCTGACGCATACCTTTGGCATAAGTGGCCATCATCTCATAGCGATTGGCAATCAAGGCTTCAAGCGTTTGGGCATCTGCCACAGGCCGAATATGGCCAAATGCAGCCTTGGGAGGTGTTTTCTTTACCTTGGCTAAGCCAACGCTTTGCAGCGCACGAATATACGCCCAGCCAATATCAAACTCATAGGGTTTAACCGACAGCCGCGCAGACGTAGGGTAGGTGTGGTGGTTGTTGTGCAACTCTTCACCAGCAATCAAAATGCCCCATGGCGATATGTTGGTGCTGGCATCGGGTGCTTCAAAATTGCGGTAGCCCCAAAAGTGCGCGGCGCCATTAATAATGCCAGCCGCCATAATGGGTGTCCACGCCATTTGAACCGCCCACACCACCAAACCAGAGGCACCAAACAGCAGCACATCAATAAGAAACATCAACGCAATGCCTAGGCTGGAATAGCGTGCATACACATTGCGCTCCAGCCAGTCGTTGGGCGTACCGTGGCCAAAGCGGCGCAGGGTTTCTTGGTTTTTGGACTCTTTTTTGTACAGTTCGTAGCCCTGCAGTAGCACCGTTTTAATACCATGCACATGGGGGCTGTGCGGGTCTTCAGGCTGCTCACATTTTGCGTGGTGTTTACGGTGGATAGAAGCCCACTCTTTGGTGACCTGACCGGTAGTGAGCCAGAGCCAAAAACGAAAAAAGTGAGAGGCAATCGGATGCAAATCCAAAGCACGGTGCGCTTGGTGCCGGTGCAAAAAAATGGTAACGCTGATCATGGTGATGTGCGTCATTAGCAGCGTAAACAACACCATTTGCCACCAAGATAAACCCCACAAGCCGTTGATCAAAAAGGAATAAAGCATAAGGATGTTTAAAGAATAGATAACTGTAGTTAAGCCCTGCATTTAATCATGGACTACTAAAAATAGAAATACCTGAACTGTGTTTATTTTTTTTGCCAAACCGCAGCAAAAAATCCATCGGTTGCATGGCGATGCGGCCAGAGTCGCAAATACTGTTTTCCGGCTTCACCACCAGAGCAAAGCTGCTCTGCTGATTCGACCTTGAGCTCGGTTAAAACATCTGCAGCGTTCAGAACCTGAAAATCAGAATTTGCCTCGCTAAAAGCTTGTGCAATGGCCTCATTTTCATGCGTCAAGATGCTACAGGTTGCGTACACCAAGCGACCACCCGGTTTAACCATACGCGCAGCGCTTTGCAAAATAGCGGTTTGCTTTTCGCCCATTTCTTCTATGGCCTGCAAATTTTGGCGCCACTTCAAATCGGGGTTACGACGCAAGGTGCCCAAGCCGCTGCAAGGGGCATCCACCAATACGCGGTCAATTTTGCCAGTTAGGCGTTTAACGCGGTCATCGCGCTCATGGGCAATGGCCGCTGGGTGGACATTAGAGAGTCCACTGCGCGCAAGCCGCGGTTTTAAGGCATCCAAGCGATGTGCAGATGTATCAAACGCATACAGCCGGCCGGTGCTACGCATGGCAGCACCCAGTGCTAATGTTTTGCCGCCGGCACCCGCACAAAAGTCCACCACCATTTCGCCACGCTTGGCGTCCAGCAGCATGGCCAGCAACTGCGAGCCTTCGTCCTGCACTTCAAAGTCGCCGCGTAAAAAGGCAGGTGATTTATTCAAAGCAGGCTTCCCCGCAATACGCAAGCCCCATGATGAATAAGGGGTTGGAGTGGCTTTTATGCCTTCTGCCTGCAGCGCTTTTTGCACTTCTGCACGTTTAGCTTTAAAGGTATTGGCGCGAAGATCTAGTCCGGCGCCTAAATTCAAACTATCGACCAGAGGCCAGAAATCAGCCCCTAATTGTTCTTTTAAAGGCT
>CALPVM020000034.1 GCA_943327015.2 Akkermansia muciniphila | reverse complement strand
CAAAAAATAAAGCCATGAAAGTGTAACCATGGCGGCGGATAAAAAACTACAGCCCATCATCATCAAAAAGGTGAAAAAGGGTGGCCATGCAGCCCACGGCGGCGCATGGAAAATCGCCTATGCTGACTTTGTAACCGCCATGATGGCCTTCTTCTTGTTAATGTGGCTTTTGGGCAGCACAACAGAGGGCGACAAAAAGGGTATTGCCAACTATTTTCAATCACCGCTAAAGGTGGCACTCCAAGGGGGTCCGGGCGCGGGTGCAAGTAGTAGCATCATTACAGGGGGTGGCACCGACTTTACCGAAACTTCGGGTCAATCTCAACGTGGAGATGCCGAAAGCCGACGCTCCAAACCCATGACCGGTGAACAAGACAAAATTCAGGCAGTGAAAAAAGATGCACGCCGCAACGCCAAAATTGAAGCGCAAAAATTGGCAGAGTTAAGCGCCAAAATAGCCAAAGAAATATCCAATAACGAAAAACTTTCTGAGTTCAAGTCGCAAATCCGACTTGAGATCACACCGGATGGTTTACAGATACAAATTATCGATGACCAAAAGCGCCCCATGTTTGACAGTGGCAGCGCTATGGTTAAGCCTTACATGCGCGAAATCCTGCAAGAAATAGGCAAGGCCCTCATCGACATTGAGAACAAAATTAGCCTGGATGGTCATACCGACCAACAACCCTACGCCAACTCAGCCCGTGGCTACAGCAATTGGGAGCTGTCTGCCGACCGTGCCAATGCGTCTCGGCGTGAGTTACTTTCCGCTGGAATGGCGGAAGACCGACTGGCCAGAGTGGTCGGCATGGCGTCCAGTGTTCTGCTTGAACCTGATGCGCCACTAAGCCCAACCAACCGTAGAATCACGATTTTGGTAATGACTCAAGAGGCAGAAGAAAGATTGCTAGGTAAAAAAATGCCAAACATGTTAAATTCCCCTGAAACCGATGTATCCTCTGATAGCGAACTTGTAAAATCTCGACAATAATTCTGCGAGAATGCGGTTGCACATGCAAAATTCAAATTACAGTCCGGAAAAGATTATCTATGTCTAAAGATTTGCGCTTTTTAATCGTTGATGACTTCTCCACCATGCGGCGGATTGTCAGAAATCTGCTCAAGGAGTGCGGCTTTGCCGATGCTGATGAAGCAGAAGACGGTATTGCTGCCTTGCAAAAGTTGCGTAATGGCGCTTTTGATTTTGTGGTGAGTGACATCAACATGCCCAACATGAACGGCTTTCAGTTGTTGGGCGAAATCAAAAAAGATGAAAAACTCAGGCACTTGCCTGTATTAATGGTTACCGCCGAAGCCCGCAAGGAAGACATTGTGTTGGCTGCCCAACAAGGTGCCTCCGGCTACATTGTTAAGCCCTTCACCAAGGCAACCTTGGAAGACAAGGTTAACCATATTCTCAAGAAAACGGGTCTTATCTGAGCATGTCAGAGAATCTCCCTTTTGCTTCTGACAACATCTCAGCAACGGATGTTCACCGAATGCTGGGGGCTTTGACCCGTCAGTTACACGACTCTCTTAACGGTCTGGGTTTGGGCGACAAAGTTAAAGATTGGGCAGGTGAACTCCCCGATGCTAAAAGCAGACTCTCGTACATTGCCCGGTTAACTGGCGAAGCCGCTGAAAAAGTGCTTAACCATGTAGACCAAGCTAAGTCACACCACGATTTTATTGCCGCCGAAACCCATCGGATTGGCAAGTTAATTGTGGCAGACCCCGTAGCGGCAGTGGCCAAGGGCCACGTCATGAACTTTATTTACGACGTTGACCAAGCCAGCAAAAAAATCGACGAGCAACTCACCGCCATTATGATGGCGCAGGACTTTCATGACCTGACCGGGCAAGTCATCAAAAAAGTGGTTACTCTGGCCGCAAACATCGAAGATGAATTGCTCAAACTGCTGCTGCAAACTGCACCACCTGAGTCATCTGCAAAAACCGCGGCTCCACCGGCAGAATACACTCCTGCGCTGGACGGTCCGGTGGTAGATCCAACCAAATCCACCGAAGTGGTTACCGATCAGTCTCAGGTCGATGACTTGTTAGCAAGCTTAGGATTCTGACGTTTTTTTATTAAAGGGGTTTTTACCCCTTTTTTTGTACTTTAGTTTTTAGGCTCGCTTGCGACAATGGTGCCAACACTAATCGAGCACCATCATGGATCAAGGCAGTCAAGATAAAAATCTACCGGCAACAGAGCGAAAGCTGCAAAAGGCACGTGACGACGGTCAGGTTAGCCGCTCTGAAGATCTTAAGCACCTTGCAGTGCTAGGTGTCGGGGCATTTTCCATACTGATGTTAGCTCCCGTAATGTTTGACCAACTGCGCGATAGCTTGGTGCGCCATTTAACATTCGACCGCGTCACCGTTACCAACACCACCAGCATGATGAACCGGCTCGGCGATGCTACCGCCGTCGGTATGGGTGGTAGCATTGCATTTGCCAGTCTGATCGTGGCTGCTGCTGTTGTTGCCAGCTTGGCCTGCGGAGGTTGGGTAGCCAGCTTAAAACCCATTTCGCCGGACTTCAGCAAGCTCAATCCTTTAACTGGGTTGATGAACATGTTTTCGAAGAAAAAACTCATCTCGGTTGCAAAAATGACCTTGATGACCTTCATTCTTTTTGGCATTGCCGCCCACTATTTGAGTTCTAGTTTTGAGACCGTCACCACGCTGATTCTGCAGCCTTCCAGTTCTGCTTTTGCACAACTTACAAAATGGCTTACCAGCGGCCTTGGTCTCATGATTCTGGTGGTTTTGCTTGCTGCCCTGATTGATGTGCCACTGCAAAAGTTTTTGCACTCTGAAGAAATGAAGATGTCGCACCAAGAAATGAAAGAAGAAGGAAAACAATCTGAAGGCAATCCGCAAATTAAGGGCAAAATCCGGCAGAAACAACGCGAAATGGCACAAAAAAGCAGCATTTCTGCAGTACCTAAAGCCGATTTTGTGGTCATGAACCCAACCCACTTTGCTGTGGCTGTTCTGTATGACGAAAACTCAATGGGTGCCCCCCAAGTTATCTCCAAAGGTGCAGATCTGCTGGCCATGAAAATTCGGGATGTAGCCAAACAGCACGATGTTCCTGTGTTGCAGTCCCCTATGCTGGCACGCGCACTCTACGCCAATGCAGAGTTGAACCAAGACATCCCCTCTGCCCTGTTCTTAGCCGTAGCACAAGTACTAGCGTATATTTACCGCTTGAGAGCAGCCATGCGTGGTCAAGGCCCGATGCCGCTGGATGTTCCACAACCCTTTATTCCCCCAGAATTAGATCCTTTGTCTAAAACCCTTGCCGCCGCTACACCATGAACCCACAACTGCAAGCCATAAAGCTTTGGTTTAACAATAACCACCATCTTGTTCAAGGTGCAGGAGCGCCTTTGTTGGTGGTGGCTATTTTGGCAATGATGGTATTGCCATTACCTGCTTTTGTGCTGGATGTTTTTTTTACCATCAACATTGCCGTAGCCCTTATGGTGATGATGGTTGCAGCTTACATGGTCAGACCTCTGGACTTTGCAGCGTTTCCCTCAGTATTGCTATTAACCACTTTGATGCGCCTGTCGCTAAACGTAGCATCCACCCGCGTAGTGCTTCTGGAAGGTCATACCGGCCCGGGTGCTGCAGGTGCTGTGATTGAGGCCTTTGGCCACTTTTTGATTGGCGGTAACTTTGCAGTTGGTTTGATTGTGTTTGCCATTTTGGTGGTTATTAACTTTGTGGTGGTTACCAAGGGTGCAGAGCGTATTGCCGAAGTGGGAGCCCGTTTTACCTTAGATGCGATGCCCGGCAAACAAATGGCCGTAGACGCTGACTTAAACGCTGGTCTGATTGATGAAAAAGAAGCCAAACGTAGACGTGCTGAAGTAGCCGAAGAAGCAGAGTTTTTTGGATCCATGGACGGTGCATCCAAATTTGTACGCGGCGATGCAGTGGCCGGCATTTTAATTTTGCTCATCAATATTGTGGGCGGTTTTGCCATTGGTATGCTGCAACACGGCTTGTCTGCCTCGCAGGCAGCAAGCACCTATATTCTGCTGGCAGTGGGCGATGCTCTGGTCGCCCAAATCCCTGGCTTGTTGATTTCAGTAGCTGCTGCGATGGTGGTGTCCCGCGTAGGCAAAGACAAAGATATCGGCAACCAAATTATGGGGCAAATGTTCGTATCACCCCAGGTGATTGGCATTACCGCCGTCATTATGTTCGTTCTGGGCATTATTCCTAACATGCCTCACTTTGTATTCTTGAGCATTTCTGCTTTACTGGGCTACTTTGCCTGGGTGCTGGCCAATAAGCCGCCGCCCGTCGACCCCAAGGATGTCCCTGCCCCGGCAGCTTCCAACGATGGAGAAGCATCCTGGGATGACCTGCAACCCATCGATCAGCTCGGACTTGAGCTGGGCTACCGCTTGATCTCTCTGGTAGACAAAACCCGTCAGGGCGACTTATTGAACCGCATCAAGGGCGTGCGCCGCAAATTTGCCCAGGAAGTGGGCTTTTTACCCCCGCCCGTGCACGTGCGCGATAACCTCGAATTAAAGCCCAGCGGCTACAGAATTACCTTTAGCGGCGTAGTCATGGGCGATGGTGAGGCTTTTCCCGGAATGTACCTCGCCATTAACCCCGGAGGCATCACAACACCATTGATCGGAACAGCCACAACAGACCCCGCATTCGGACTACCCGCGCATTGGATTGACGAGCGCCAAAAGGAAACCGCACAAATGGCGGGTTTTACCGTGGTTGATTCGGAGACTGTGATGGCCACACATTTGTCACACTTGATGCAAGTCCAAGCATCTAAGCTGCTTAGTCGAACAGAAACTCAACAACTGGTGGAACACGTGGCAAAACTAGCCCCTAAACTGATAGAAGAAGTAGTACCAAAGATGGTGTCTCTTGCCATCTTCCAAAAGGTATTGCAATTGCTTCTGGAAGAATCGGTGCATATCCGTGATATTCGCACCATCATCGAATCGATTGCAGAACATGCCGGCACCATTACTGACCCCGTTGAACTGGCACGCCGCGTACGTGTGGCATTGGCTCCCGCCATCGTGCAACAAATTTACGGCCCAACCCGTGAACTCAATGTCATTGCCATTGACCCCAACCTCGAGCGCCTGCTGATGCAAGCCCTGAGCGGCAACAATGGTGCGGCACTCGATCCAGGTGTTGCTGACATGTTGACCCGTTCTGCAGCTGAAACTGCCCTGCGGCAAGAGGAAATGGGTGTTCCCGCCTGCTTGCTGGTTCCCGATCAAATTCGTGGCTCTGTAGCCCGTCTGGTGCGCCGCGTAGCGCCCCGTTTACAAGTTCTCGCACACAGCGAAATCCCAGAAACCCACACCATCCGTATTGGCCCAATCCTTAGAGGTGCAGCATGAACATCCAACGATTTACCGCAGCAACATCCCGCGAAGCACTTGCCAAGGCCCGCATGGCTTTTGGTGAAGGAACCCTGATTCTTTCTAACCGCCCTACAGAAAATGGTGTGGAAGTAGTTGCCACAGCCGAAGATTCACTTTCGGCCCTGGACCAGCACGAAAGCCCAACCCAAGGCAAACAGCAGGGTAATGCATCACGCCGTCCAGCACCACACAACTACCCTGAAACAGTGACCAAGGTAGAAGAAGATGCTGAACAGTTGGCAATGAGCACGCTTTCTTTCCAAGACTATGTGCGTGAACGCATGATGCGCAAACGCAGCGAAACCATGCGCAATGAGCCAGAAATGCAGGCCGCCGCTCCAGCACCCGTTGCAGCTCAGCCAGAACGTGCACGCCCCGCTGCTGCGCCAAAGCTGACAACGCCCAAAATTGCAATTGAAGTAGAGCCTCCCGTTCTCAAGAAAGTGGCAACCCCTACGCGCAAGGTCGCGCCTATCGTGACCCAAAACGCAGCCATGCCCCAAGGCATTGTGGACGAGCTGCACGCCATGAAAGAGATGATTGAAGACCGCTTCAATACCCTGACATGGTTGGGCCAGGCGCGTCAAAACCCAATCCAAACTAACCTGATGCTGAAAATGATCCGTTCAGGTTACTCACCCACCCTGTCACGCGCTATTTTGGAGCGCATGCCTGAAGATATGGATGCATCTGAATCGTTCCGCTGGGTCATGGACGTGCTGGAACGCAACCTGCGTACCGATGCTGACAGCTGCGCCTTGCACGAAGAAGGTGGCGTGTTTGCCCTGTTGGGTGCAACAGGTGTGGGCAAAACCACTACAGCTGCCAAACTGGCAGGTTTGTGTGCCCGTGCCCACGGCCCTGGCAGTGTAGGCTTGATCACTCTGGATACCTACCGCATTGGTGCGCATGAGCAACTGCGTGCCTACGGCAAAATGTTGGGCGTTGTGGCACATTTGGCACACGACAAAGCAGCACTGCAAGACTTACTGGGTTTGCTCTCAAACAAAAAAATGGTTCTGATTGACACTACTGGTATTGCCCCACGCGATCCGCGTAAACGCGAAATGCTGGAATTGTTGGATTTGCCTGAAATTAAACGCTTGCTGGTACTCAACGCTGGCAACCATGGCGACACCATAGATGATGCAGTGGGTTGCTTTAAAGTAGGCGCTACCCAAGAAGTTATCTTCTCCAAAACTGATGAAGCAGTAAAAATGGGTCCCGCCATTGATGCAGCCATTCGTCACCAACTGATTTTGCGTGGCATTACCACCGGTCAGCGTGTACCCGAAGACTGGGAAGCTGCCCACGCCAACAAACTGGTTCGCATGTCTATGCGTTCTGCTGGCGGCTCAGCCTACGATCCAAAGGCCAGCGACCTTGGCTTTTTCTTCAACCCTTCCAATGCCGGCTCTGCCAGCTTCAAGGGGCATTTAGATGCATAGTCGTCCCATTAACCAAGCGGCCGGCCTGATGGATCTGGCTATGCCCGAAGCGCCAAAGCTCATTTCCGTTGTAAGCCATGGCGATGAAAAAGCCGAGCTTCCGCTGCTCTGGCGTTTGTGTTCATCGCTGGTCGGTTTTGGCTATTCCGTTGCCGTGTTGGACGGATCCATGGAAGAAAGTGTTGACAACCCTGGATTGGAGCAAATGCTCGACTACGCATATTGGGGCGGCAAAGACACCGACACCCCCACCTGGCGCATTATCCCCTCACGCCTGGGTCTGCAATCATTGTGCTTACAAGCGCAATCGAACCCAAAGGAATTATTTAATCTGGCTGAATTGGGCAGACTGTTTGCACAAGAAAATGTTGTACTGGTGTATAGCGATGCCCGTACCCTGACATTAATGCTTAACCAGCTCAGCACCAACCCACTTCTTGCCACATCCAATACCAAATCATCTTTGCTTACCAGTTACTTGGCATTGAAACGCTTATTGCTAATCGGTAAAATTGAGCCTACCATTACGAACGTAATAAGTGTAGATACCGAGATGGATGCACAAAAGGACTCCAACCCAAGCAAAGGGTTGGTTGAGTGTGCCGAACAATTTCTGGATTACCGCGTGAACGCATTAACAGTGAACTTACCGCACACCGATGAAAGCCCCTGCCCTGCCGTTGAACGTTTGGCATTGGCGTTGTTAGAGCGCGCCGTACCGCTACAAGCACACTGGTCTGACATGAGTAGCAGGTTATCAGCAACAAGCCATTTGGAATCCACCTTTAGGAGCCTCTGATGTACACCGCAAAAGGGCAACTCGATCGCAATGCCATGATCCGGCAATACCAGCCATTGGTACGCAAACTGGCGCATCACATGATGGCCAAGCTACCCCCCAGCGTAGAGGTAGACGATCTTATTCAAGTGGGTCTCATTGGTTTGGCCGACGCGCTTAGCCGTTATGAGGCTGCACAGGGAGTTCAGTTCGAAACATTTGCCTCGCAGCGAATTAAAGGCGCCATGCTGGACGAATTACGCGAAAACGACTGGATGTCACGCGGCTCACGCAAAAGCCAAAAAGACATTGAAGTTGCCATGCGAAAACTGGAGCACCGATTGGGTCGTACTCCTGCTGAATCAGAGATTGCCAATGAATTAGGCATGAATCTGACCGACTACCAAAGCTTGCTGGGAAAAGTTCGTGGTACCCAACTGGTGTATTTAGAAGACATGTCCCGCAAAGACGAGGACGATGACACCTTTCTCGATCGGCACGTTGCCGACACCGATGCAGACCCGCTCCATATTTTGCGCGACCAACGACTCAAAGCATCGCTGGTTACCGCCATCAAGACCTTACCTGAGCGTGAACAATACGTTATGAGCATGTATTACGAGCAAGAAATGAACTTAAAAGAAATTGCTGCCGTACTGGACATCACGGAATCAAGGGTTTGTCAGCTCCACAGCCAGTCAATTGCACGGCTGAGAGCCAAAATGCGCGCCCACTAAAAAAACACCCCCCATCACACCGATGGATGCAAAGGTATAATCCTGCATTGATTTACGAAATCTGTGCAAAAACCCAAAATGCCACCATTGCAAACCATACTGAAGCAACGCATCCGCAGTGATGTGCTCAGCATGCAAGCCTATACCGTGCAAGATGCCACCGGTATGGTCAAACTCGATGCAATGGAGAACCCCTACACCCTGCCTGAAGCATTACAACAAAAACTAGGACAACGTTTAGGCCAGCTGGCACTTAACCGTTACCCCGATGGGCGAACCCATGACTTGCGCCGTGCCTTAGCCGATTACGCAAACATGCCTGTAGATCACGACATCATGCTGGGCAACGGCTCCGATGAGCTCATTTCATTATTGTCCTTGGCTTGTGCACAGCCAGCTGATGCTGACGGTAAACGCCCCGTTGTTTTGGCTCCCGTTCCTGGTTTTGTCATGTATTCCGTGAGCGCCTTGTTGCAAGGACTAGACTTTGTAGGCGTACCACTCACCCCCGATTTTGCACTGGATGTAGCGGCCATGGAGAAAGCCATTGCCCAGCATCAACCCGCCATTGTTTATTTGGCTTACCCCAACAATCCCACGGCAACCTTATGGGATGAGTCTGGTATGGCCAGCGTAATTAACGCCGCTGCCCAAACGGGCAGTATTGTGGTAATTGACGAAGCTTACCAACCCTTTGCCAGCCGCAGCTACATTGACCACATTCGTAATCAGCCAGAACAGCACAGTCACGTTTTACTGATGCGCACTTTAAGCAAATTTGGCTTAGCAGGCGTACGCTTGGGTTACATGATGGGCCCATCGGCGTTAATAGCCGAAATAGACAAGGTACGCCCACCGTACAACATCAGCGTGCTTAACTGCGAATGTGCGCTTTTTGCATTAGAGCATGCAGAAGTTTTTGCACAGCAGGCCACTGCTATTCGGACCGAGCGCACCCACCTGATTGCCGCCTTGCGTACCCTACCAGGCATAACGGTATGGAACAGCGACGCCAACATGGTATTGATTCGCCTTGACCAAGCCCAAGCTGTGTTTGAGAAGCTCAAGGCAAAAAGTATACTTATCAAAAATGTATCCAAAATGCATATACTTCTGGATAATTGCTTGCGTTTAACGGTTGGCACAGCCGAAGAAAACAAGCAGCTTCTGGCCGCATTGCAAGAAATACTATGAACCCAGCGTCCATCACACCTACACCAGCTGCAGTACCAATGCGTACCGCGGACGTCTCGCGCACTACGGCAGAAACCAAAATCCGCGTGCAAATTAACCTTGATGGCACCGGAAAATCACAACTTTCCACTGGCATTGGTTTTTTTGACCACATGCTGGACCAAATAGCACGCCACGGGCTTATAGACCTCGACATCCAAGCACAGGGCGATTTACACATAGACGGCCACCACACCGTTGAAGACGTGGGTATCACCCTAGGACAAGCATTTGCCCAAGCCATTGGCGACAAAAAAGGCATTCGCCGCTATGGCCATGCCTATGTCCCCCTCGACGAAGCCCTTTCGCGCGTGGTTATAGACTTTTCTGGTCGACCAGGACTTGTGATGAACATTCCCTTTACCAGTGGCTCTATTGGTGGCTTTGACACCCAGCTCACCCACGAATTTTTTCAGGGATTTGTTAACCATGCCTTGGTTACCCTGCACATTGACAACCTTAAAGGTTGCAATGCACACCATCAAGCAGAAACGGTATTCAAAGCATTTGCACGCGCCCTGCGTGCAGCTGTTGAGCTCGATCCACGTGCATTGGGCACTATTCCCTCCACCAAGGGTTCGCTCTAACCATGCCGCTTGCCAAAAAAGTTGCGGTAGTTGATTACGGCATGGGGAATTTGCGTTCCGTTACCCAGGCTGTTACCCACGTAGCCTCGGAGGTGGGTGTGGAGGTAGTGTGGGCACGTAACCCACAAGAAGTCATGGACGCTGAACGTGTGGTACTGCCCGGCCAAGGTGGCATGCGCGACTGCATGCACGAATTGCGTGACTCCGGCATGCTAGAAGCTGTATTGCACGCTGCCCGCAACAAGCCCCTGATGGGGGTTTGTGTAGGTATGCAAATGCTGCTCAACCACAGCGAAGAACTAGATACGCCATGCTTAGGTCTGATACCGGGTGAAGTAGTCAAGTTTGACCTACAAAGCCAATTGCAACCCGATGGCAGCCGCTACAAAGTACCACAAATGGGTTGGAACCAAGTGCACCAAGTTTCGCACGGCAAACAACCGCACCCCATGTGGCAGCAAATTCCTGATGCCAGTTATTTCTATTTTGTGCACAGTTACTACGCAAAACCGTCTGATATTCACCACATTGCTGGAGAAACTAATTACGGCCATCGCTTTGCATCCGTCATTGCACGTGATAATATATTCGCAACGCAGTTTCATCCAGAAAAAAGTGCCAGTCACGGCTTACTCCTTTACCGCAACTTCCTGCATTGGAATCCCTGAAGTTGTCATTTTTCACTACTCCTAAAGCACCATGCTTTTAATTCCTGCTATAGACCTTAAAGATGGACATTGTGTACGCCTAAAACAAGGCGACATGGATCAATCAACCACATTTGGCGAAGACCCTGCCGTTATGGCCCGAAGTTGGGTAGACAAAGGCGCTCGTCGACTTCACCTTGTAGACTTGAACGGTGCCTTTGCCGGTCATCCCAAAAACGAGCTAGCTATCCGTAAAATTCTCAAAGAAGTTGGTAGCGAAATCGATGTTCAATTGGGCGGGGGCATTCGCGACCTCGACACCATAGAACGCTATCTCGATGCCGGCCTGCGCTACGTCATTATCGGAACCGCTGCGGTTAAAAACCCCGGCTTCCTGCAAGACGCTTGTACAGCCTTTGGCGGACACATTATTGTCGGTCTGGACGCACGTGACGGCAAAGTAGCCACCGATGGCTGGAGCAAACTCACCCGCCACGATGTGATAGACCTTGGCAAAAAATTCCAAGACTACGGCGTTGAATCCATTATTTACACGGACATTGGTCGAGACGGCATGCTCAGTGGCATTAACATTGAAGCCACTGTCAATCTGGCCAAAGCTTTGAGTATTCCGGTTATCGCTTCTGGTGGTCTCTCTAACATTGCAGACATTGAAGCCTTGTGCGAAGTAGAAGATGAAGGCGTAGAAGGTGTCATTTGCGGTCGCGCCATATACAGTGGAGCACTTGATTTTGCTTCTGCCCAAGAACGCGCCGATGAACTCAACGGTTAACTGATTCAGTGCTTGCTAAACGTATCATTCCCTGTCTAGACGTTACCGGTGGCCGCGTGGTCAAAGGCGTCAACTTTGTTGAATTACGCGATGCAGGCGATCCGGTCGAAATTGCCGCACGCTACAACGAGCAAGGGGCGGATGAGCTCACCTTCTTAGATATTACCGCTACCAGTGACAACAGGGGGTTGATTTTCTCCATCATTGAGGCTGTAGCATCGCAGGTTTTTATTCCGCTAACCGTAGGTGGCGGGGTACGCACGGTGGACGATGTTCGCTTATTGCTCAATGCCGGCGCAGATAAAACCAGCTTCAATTCTGCAGCAATAGCCAACCCGCAAGTCATTCAAGATGCATCGCACAAGTATGGTGCACAATGTATTGTGGTGGCGATTGATGCCAAGCGACGCACAACTGAAGAATGCTCCCGTTTAGTAAACGGCCAGCCCATTGGCCCGGGTTGGGATGTATACAGCCATGGTGGTCGCAAAAACACCGGGCTAGATGCTGTGGCTTGGGCCTCCCAAAT
>CALPVM020000033.1 GCA_943327015.2 Akkermansia muciniphila | reverse complement strand
TGTCTGCATTAATACGAGCCCATAGCTCGGCAGCTTGCGGGGCATCCAAAACCTGCCCCAATAGAGTAAATGACTTTTGTACCTGCCCATACGTTTTAGGCTCCAGCGACAATACCGTAAGGCCTAAAGCACGTAACCTTGGAGCGGCACGGGATGAACTGGCCAAAAGAACCAAATCAGGCTTAAGCGCGACGATGGCCTCTATGTTCGGGTCTAATCCGCCGCCGAGTTGCGGAAGTTTTAAAACTGCATCAGGATAGTTAGAGTTGCGGTCTACCCCCACCAGCGCTTTGCACTGCTGAAGGGCGCACACCGTTTCTGTTAACGATGGCAGCAAACTCACAATGCGTTTGGGAGTTTGCGCCACGGTAACCGTTACACCCTGATCGTCTACCACTGTTACGGCCATAGCCCATGAGTGCGTCAGCACAAGGCCAAAAACCAATGACAAGTAGGCAATAAAACGGGATAGGGTGTAACGGGTCATTTATACCAATCAGATCAAGGCGTCCAATGGATAGAGGTAAACAATGTAGCTCCAGGTGTTGCTACTTGGTAGATATGTTGATACTTTACATCCGTTACGTTATCAAAGCGGGTTTTCCACTGCCAATCTTTACTTAGCTTTTTGCTGAAATATACATTTAGCAGGGTATAGCTGGGCAAAGTGAGCCGCGTCAAGGTTGAATTATCAAACCGCTCGCCTGTTTCTTTCAGGTCTGCACCATACGTCCAGTCGCCAGTTGCAGCTTCCATACCCAAAGTCATGACGCGGCGTGCGCGGTTGAGCAAGGTCTCACCGGTTAAATCGTTTTTCGGATTAAGCCATTCAGCAACACCATAAAAATGCAGGTGTTGCCAATCGTAGGTAGCACGTAAAGTAGCACCTTCCACCGAGGCCTTGTCTATGTTGTAATAGCAGTATCCAGCAGCTGCACACGTAGTCAAGGTTTGACTGGAAGAAATCATGTTGTCAAAACTATTCCGAAACAGAGTTGTCTTGAAGCTAGCCTTGTTAAGAGCGTAATCGATGCTGATTTCACTATTCTGGCTTTTTTCTGGTTGTAATTGCACGCTACCGTAGGGGCCAAAAACTTGCTCTAAGGTGGGCGCACGAAATGCATTCCCTACGGATGCAGAAACCTTCCAGTTTTCAGACATGGTGTAAGCATAAGAGAAAGCACCTGTTTGGTAAACACCAAATATGCTGTCCTGGTCGTTACGAGCATTGACTTGTAGCGCATGCTTTTCAAATTTTGTTCCGTAACCGATGCCAATAGCACTCGTGGTTCTATTGCCTGTAACTGCGGGATCCCATGTTGTGGGTTTTGCATCGTAAGCATCCCATCGTTGGTCGAGTTGTCCGGTTATCACCCCAGCCAATCCCTTGAACTCAGCATCCAAACTTGCACCCTCCAAAGTGGTTGCGTAGTCATTCGGAGCACTGTCTTTTTTTGCGCTAACTGAACGCGTGAGTTTTAAATTTGTTTTGGTACTTTCAGACCATTGAGATTGCAGACCCACAGAGGATGTACTGATAACACCAGTGCCCGTAGTATCGTTACCACCACCCCATGGTACGGTGCGTGCATCAACCCGATGCTCCAAAAAGCGTGCTTCCAGCCGTTGTTCTTTGTTCAAATCAAAGCCTAATTGTGCGTGCATCAAGTTCTTTTTATAACCTTCGGTATCTGGGGTATGTACCAAATCAGGCCGGGTATTGATGCCATCGCTCTCTTGCCAGGCGAAACCCAAAGCGTAATCAATAGCGCCAAAACCTCCACGCACGCCTACATTAGTTTTGCGGGTGTTATTACTTCCTGAACCTGCAGATGCATAAGGATGCAAACCAGTTTTGCCACGCTTAGTAAATATTTGAATCACGCCAGCCATAGCGTCTGAACCGTAAACAGCACTTGCCGCACCGCGCAAAATTTCAATGCGGTCAATCTGGTCAACCGGGACCAAATCCCATAAAACGCCGCCACCAAAATTTTGCCCATCATGTGATTCAACACGCACGCCATCAATATACAGTGACGTCATACGCGACTCAGCACCACGCAGATAAATGCTGTTACCGCTAACCTGAACCCCCGCTTGCGTAGCCAGCAATTGGCTAATGTTGGAAGCACCTTGAAGCTGAATAGACTCTCGGTCAAGCACTGTCAAGTCACTCATAACGTCGGACAAGGGTTGTGCATACCTGCTTGCGGTTACCACAATCTCCTGTAGGTTATTTTGTTTTTCAATCGTCTGTGCAAAAGCACCCGGAAAAATACCAGCCAAGGCCAAGGGAAGCACGGCAAAGCGTGCACGTAAAGTACCAGTTTTCATATAAAGGAAAGAACCAAAATAAACCCTCACCGTCTTCCCCGACAGTGCATGGGCGTTATAGCTGCACAAAGAGCGCAGCCACCTTATTGGCCGGTATCCGGGCTGGTGGTGCCACCTGCATCGCCTTCCCAAGTGCATTTAACACTCAGTGGCATAGATGCAAGCTGAACTACAAAAGTAATTCGACCACTTACCGTTGCGGGGGCAGCGCAGGTTAGGTTGGGCGATTGGCGCACATCCCCCCTGCTTCCCGTTGAACTGCGGCATGTGAACCACACCGCGAGCACCAACAAGTAAATTTTACCCCAGAAGCTGCATTGGAAATCGTACAATATCAGCCCTATGTCGAATCTAAATCCCATCGACCAAATTACTGAACGCGTGGATCGCCTGTTGGTGCGCCATGCGGAATTGCAGCGTTCCAATGCTTTATTACAAGCGCAGGTGGATGCGCTTACCAAAGAACGCGACTCTTTAAAGTCGCGCCTGAGCGCCGCACGCTCCCGTGTTGATGCGCTGTTAGATCGCCTGCCTGATAATTCACCCGCTCAAACCGCACCATGAAGCAAATAGAAGTTGAAATTATGGGGCAAAGCTATCGCCTGAGCTGCCCGGAGGATGGCGAACCGCGTTTGCTGGAGGCTGTAGCACGTGTGGATGCTGCCATGTGCAAAATTCGCGACAACAGCAAAATCCGGGCACGCGACCGTATTGCTGTTTTGGCTGCTTTGAATTTGGCGTTTGATACTCCTGTTGAAAGTGCAACGCCACCCAGTACCGTTGAAGCAAAGACCACTGCAAGTGTGTCTCCTTCAAACAGCGATGATTTGAAAACCCAAAGCCGCTACCAGTTACTGATTGAGCGCCTTGATGCAGCTTTGCAATAAAAACCGCATATTTGACTATTTCCAATACAACCCCGATACAAAGGCCTACAATAGTACTGTCTGCGGTGTTGCTGGGCTTTAATTTCCTTGAACCAATGCTCATTGAGCCAGGGCTTGGAACATCACCGGGCAAGCGTGACCGTCTCGCGTCAGATGGACCCAATGCCTGGTTGACCTCGCCCACCTGAACCCCCGGTTCAGGATGCGAGTTCGGCCCACCGCAGACACCTCTCTTGGCTTAGCGCCTATACTTCGCCGTTATGGCTGAAATTACCCTTTTTATTGAGCTCGTAGCGCTGGGGCTTTTCTCCGGCTTTCTTGCCGGCTTGCTCGGTATTGGCGGCGGCATGGTGATGAGCCCTTTTTTAACCATGATCCTGACCCACCGGGGCTTAGATACTGACCTTGCGGTCAAAATGGCTATTGCTACCGCCATGTCCACTATTATGTTTACCAGTTTATCCAGTGTCAGGGCGCACCACCAGCGCGGAGCAGTACGCTGGAGTGTTGTCAAAGGCATTGCTCCGGGCATTGTGATCGGTGGTGCTTTTGCCAGCATCGGGGTGTTTGCCGTACTT
This sequence comes from Akkermansia muciniphila, assembly GCA_943327015.2. GTDB lineage: Bacteria > Pseudomonadota > Gammaproteobacteria > Burkholderiales > Burkholderiaceae_C > Allorhodoferax. Next base: position 8,453 of record CALPVM020000033.1, on the reverse strand, counting down.
AAAGGCACTGTATTGGCGTTGGTGTTCGCTGGATTTGTATTTTTTTCTGCCACCCAGATGTTGCTAGACAAAAAGCCCCGCCCTACACGCCAGATGCCTAGCACGGCGGGTCAAGTAGCAGCGGGTAGCGTCATTGGCTTTGTGTCAGGGCTGGTAGGGGCTGGTGGGGGGTTTATTAGTGTGCCTTTTATGGTGGCACACAATATTCCGATGCTGCAAGCCGTGGCTACCAGTGCAGCGCTGGGTTTTCCTATTGCGCTGTCTAACACTATAGGGTTTGTTATTAGTGGCACATCGGTGCACAACCTTCCACCCTTCTCATTAGGCTATGTTTGGTTGCCGGCACTGCTGACTATTGCCAGTTGCAGTGTGTTAACGGCACCCATCGGCGCAAGCACAGCACACCGCTTGCCGGTTGCACAACTCAAACGCGCGTTTGCTTTTGTGCTGTACCTACTGGCAAGTTATATGTTGTACAAGGGTTTGTTTAACGGGCACTAGCCCATATGCAAACCACCATTCACCGAGAAGTCCGCTCCGGTGGAGTAACCGCCTTCGTTAGAAGCCAACCACGCAATAATGGACGCAATTTCGCTCGGCTCACCCAAACGCTTGACCGGAATAGTTGCCACAATTTTGGCCAGCACATCTTCACGAATGGCTTTGACCATATCGGTGCCAATATAACCGGGGCTCACCGTGTTAACGGTTACACCTTTACTGGCCAGTTCTTGCGCCAGTGCCATGGTAAAACCATGCATGCCAGCCTTGGCGGCAGAATAGTTGGTTTGTCCGGCTTGGCCTTTTTCGCCGTTAACCGAAGAAATATTAATAATACGCCCCCAGCCTTTTTCTACCATGTCGCCCACCACCTGCTTGGTAACGTTAAACATGCTGTTGAGGTTGGTTTCTATGACCATGTCCCAGTCTTCACGGGTCATTTTTAAAAACATACGGTCGCGGGTAATGCCAGCATTATTTACCAGCACATCAATGCTGCCGTGTTCGGCTTTGGTTTTGCCAAATGCCTCAACCGTGCTGTCCCAGTCGCCAACATTACCTACCGAAGCATAAAAGTGGTAGCCCAGAGCGGCTTGCTCATCAATCCATTTCACATGGTCACGTGTGGGGCCGCAGCCTGCAATGACTTTAAATCCGTCTTTATGCAGACGCTGGCATATTGCGGTACCAATGCCACCCATTCCGCCCGTGACATATGCTACTTTTTGGCTCATGCTTGATTCCTCAATTCGTGGTTTATAAATAATTAACTAGCGCTCAATGGTCAGAGCAACACCCATGCCACCACCGATACACAGGCTGGCAATACCCTTTTTGGCGTCGCGGCGCTGCATCTCGTGCAAAAGGGTCACCAATATACGGCAGCCCGATGCACCAATGGGATGACCTATCGCAATTGCGCCGCCATTGACATTGACTTTTGCCGTGTCCCAGCCCATTTGCTGGTTCACCGCGCATGCCTGTGCCGCAAAGGCTTCGTTAATTTCCAGCAAGTCCAGGTCTTGTACATTCCAGCCAGCACGGGCCAAAGCTTTTTGCGATGCAGGTACCGGCCCCATGCCCATGGTGGCAGGGTCCAGTCCGCTGGTTGCGAAGCTGGCAATTCGACCCATGGGCTTGAGCCCTAGTGCGGCTGCTTTGCTGGCGGTCATAACCATCACCGCTGCAGCACCATCGTTGATGCCCGATGCATTGCCCGCTGTTACACCCCCTGCTTTGTCAAAAGCTGGGCGCAGTCCTGCCAATGTCTCAGCGGTACTTTTGCGGTTGATGTATTCGTCTACCGCAAAGACGACCGGATCGCCCTTTTTCTGTGGAATACCGACCGGCACAATTTCATCGACAAACTTGCCTGCATCTTGCGCTGCAACCGCTTTTTGCTGGCTGGCCAAGGCCAACGCGTCTTGCATGTCACGTGTAATGCTGTACTGTTTGGCCACGTTTTCAGCGGTAATACCCATGTGGTATTGGTTGTAAACATCCCACAAGCCATCGACCAGCATGGAGTCCACCATGTTCCAGTTGCCCATGCGTTGCCCGTCGCGGCTGCCCAAAAGCACATGGGGCGATGCGCTCATATTCTCTTGCCCTCCGGCAATCACAATATCGCTGTCGCCGTAAGCTACCGCTTGGGCGGCTAACATCACTGCTTTTAAGCCGGAACCACACACTGCATTGATGGTAAGCGCCGGTGTTTCTTTAACGATGCCACTTTTCATAAGCGACTGGCGTGCCGGATTCTGACCGGCACCTGCAGCCAACACCTGCCCCATGATCACCTCACCAATTTGGTCAGGGGCTACCCCGGTGCGCTCTAGCAGGCTCTTGATAACAGTAGCGCCTAAATCGCTGGCACCTACCTTGGCTAACGAACCACCAAACTTACCTACAGCCGTACGCGCTGCAGCAACAATAACGATGTCTTCCACTTTTTATCTCCATTTCAAGTTGTAAATCTTTTAATATCAGGCTTTAGCCTTCACGTATGTGCCGGGAGCAGGCAAGGTTGCTTTGTATTTTCCTTTGCCATAGCGCTTGGGTGCAGCAATGTGCTTGCCAGCGTGGTTTTGCAGCCAGGCGGCCCAGTCGGTCCACCAACTGCCTTTGTGCTCCGTGGCACCTTGTTGCCACGCTTCAAACGTAGGCGGCAAAGCCCCGTCTGCGCGTATCCAGTGGCTGCGTTTGTTTTTGGCAGGCGGGTTAATCACGCCGGCAATGTGGCCGGAGGCACCCATCACAAAGCGCTTGTCACCCGGTAGCACATGGGTAGAGGCATAGGCACCACCAATGGGCACAATGTGGTCCTCGCGCGAACCGTATAAGTACACCGGAATATCCACTGTAGATAAATCAATTTTTTCGCCACAAATGGTTAATTCATGCGGCAATTTAAGTTTGTTTTCAAGGTAGGTGTTGCGCAAGTACCATGCAAAGAATGGCCCCGGCAGGTTAGTAGAGTCCGAGTTCCAGTACAGCAGGTCAAAGGGCGGCGGAGTTTCGCCTTTAAGGTAGTTGCCCACCACGTAGTTCCAGACCAAATCGTTAGGGCGTAAAAAGCTGAATGTGGCCGACAAATCCTGCCCTTTCAACAATCCGCCATGGCCCATTTCGGCTTCGCGAAACTTCACGTGGTTTTCGTCAATAAACACATCCAAAATGCCGGTGTCGGTAAAGTCCAGCAAAGTGGTCAGCAAGGTAAGGCTATCTACTGGTTTTTCGCCACGCGCTGCCAACACGGCTAAGGCCGTTGTAAGCATAGTTCCACCTACGCAAAAGCCCAAGGCATTGATGGTGGGTGAGCCGCTAATGGCACTACACACCCTAATCGCTTGAATAATGGCGTCTTCAATGTAGTTGTCCCAAGTGGCCTGCTGGAGCGACGCATCCGGGTTGCGCCAGCTGAGCACAAACGTACGGTGCCCTTGCGCTACCGCATAACGCACCAGCGAGTTGTCAGGTTGCAAGTCCAGAATGTAGTATTTGTTAATGCACGGTGGCACCATCAAGAAAGGTTTGGCAAACACTTTATCGGTGAGTGGCTTGTATTCGAGTAACTGAAAAAATTCGTTCTCAAACACGACCGCGCCTTCGGTGGTAGCTACGTTTTTACCCACCTCAAACTGGCTTTCATCGGTCATGGACATATGCCCTTGCTCGATGTCGTGCATCAGGTTTTTTAAACCCAGAGCAATGCTTTCGCCCTTTGTGTCAATGGCTTTTTTTTGTGCCTCGGCGTTGAATACCAAAAAATTGCTGGGAGCGGCCGCTGACACCCATTGCTCAATTGCAAAACGGATGCGGTTTTGGGTTTTGGGTGGGGCCTGTACAGCGTCTGCCAAGGCCATCATGGTGCGGGCGTTAAGCAAATACATCTCGGCCATGTACAGGGATACTGGGTTATTAGCCCATGCATCGCCACTGAAGCGACGGTCGTTTTCGGTATCTTTAGGTTGAAATTTGTTATTGACGAGAGACATTGCGTCCTCAAGATACTGCTTTTGCAACTGCTGGAGCTTGTCGGCATCCCAGCTTATTTCCGGTATGGTTTGCGATGTTGCAGTAGCTGCCTCGGGCACCGCCAATTGCATGGCTTTGAGTCCTTGCGACCAACTTTGGATAAAAGTTTGCTGAAATTGCTGGGCAGCATCAACCCAAAAATTAGGAGTAGTTTGCGACACGCTATTACCTTATGAATGCAGACAATAACCAATTTGCGTAGTATGTCAGTCTAAAGCATGCTGTTAGCTGACAACTCTTTTAAAATTTCACAAATTATGTACATTATTCCGATTGCCTGGATCTACGTTACCGCCATGATGGCGATTGCCGAAGCGACCAACAGCAATGGCACGGTTTTGGGTGCAATCATTACCTTTATTTTGTACGGTCTGGTACCGGTGGGTTTGATTTTGTATTTTATGGGCACACCCTCGCGCCGCCGTGCTCTGCGTGAACGCGAAATTGCGTTACGTCAAGATTCAAGCCAGCCAGATGCAGACAGCCTGCCGACCACTGATGCGGTCGCGCCGGTGCGAGAAGAACGTTGATACATTGCTAACGGTACACCATTGGGCTGTACCATCGTTGCCATAAAGATGCAACACACCGAGTGCATTGAGCCGCTGTTGTGCCAAAGCAGCCAGATTGGCTAGCCATTTACCCTCAGTCAGTGGCGCAAAGCAAGAAGCTGCAATGGCGTTTTGCTGCACAAATGTTGCGCGCACCTCATCCCCTACCTCAAAAGCCTTGGGGCCGATACATGGGCCTAGCCATGCCAAGATATCCGTAGCTTCACAACCACGCGACTGCATGGCTTGCACCGTAGCCTCCAGCACGCCATCGGCCAATCCACGCCAACCCGCATGTGCCGCCGCAACAAGTGTACCTTGACGGTTACAGAATAACACCGGCAAGCAGTCAGCCACCATCACGGTACACGCAACTCCACGCGCTTGTGTAATGGCCGCATCTGCCACCATGCCGTTGTGCGTGGAGGCATCCATTTCAAGCACACGGGTTCCGTGCACTTGCTCCATAAAGATGGGTTGCGCAGCAAGCGTCTGCTGCAATAGGCTGCGGTTTTGCTGCACATGCTCTGCATCGTCGCCCACATGGGTACCCAAATTTAAGCTGTCATAAGGCGGCATAGATACACCACGGGCGCGGGTGCTGCAAACCGATTTAACTTGTTCCGGAGCCGGCCACTGGGGGTGAATCATGTGCTAAGCAGCTTTCTGCGTACTAGCTCAATGTGGTCGCGCAAGGCATACAGTTCGTCGGCATACGACAACGGAATGGTAATTTTTCCGACCCGTGCATCCAGCGCATTCAATTCCGCCAGCAATTCGGGCACAGCATGGGCTTGTGACATCGAACGATCTTCGATGCTGCGTAATTGCCCATACCATCGAAAAACTTTGGAGCGAATTCTGAACGCATACAAAGGTGGTACGACCCGACTTAACGGCAACAAAACGGCAATCACAATGCCCAGCGCCAGCCACATGCGCTCCATAAGATTAGCATAGGAAAATGGCAAATAGCGCTGCATCCAAGGGGTTCCGTTACGAACGGTGCGTTCGGCTTCCTCGGAGACAGCAAACTCGTTGTGTATGGCTTGTGGAAATTCGCGGGCACGGTTAAACCAGTCCGCCGGGCTGTGCATGGCAATAGACGCTTGTGAAAATAACTGTATCAAGGCAGGGTGTACCTGCTCCGTGGCCACCATGGTGGTTGTGGTTGCAATCAAGCGTACATCACGGGACGGTATATCACGCGCCAAATCGACCACACCCCGCGGTAGAGTAACTGCACTTAAAAAAGGTAAGCGGCGTGCATAGGCTTCGCTTTGGGCAAAATCCATCAACTGGATGCCGGGGGTTTGCAACAGCATTCGCACCATGGGCGATTCAGTCGACGAGGCAAACACCAGCGCATCGATCTCACCATTCAAAAAAGCCACCACGGCCGGGGTTTGCTCCAGTTGGCTTAAGGCAAGTGTGTCTTCGTCGATGCGGTTGATATCAAACAATTTAGACATGAGGTTTGGTACGCCACTGCCCTGTGTACCCACATTCACCCGCAAACCCTGTAGCTGTGCTAAGCTACTGAGAGTACCTGATTTGTGTACTTTAAGCGCACTGTCGCGGCGGTAAAACAACCAGACCGGCTCTACAAACAAGTTGCCTAAGGAGGTAAGACCAGCCATTTGGTCTGAAGTCAAGGTGTTACTACCACCTTGCACAAAACCAACATCCACTTTCCCCGCGGCCAACCATGCCAGATTTTGCGATGAGCCCTCGCTCGGTACCACGTCTACCTGTATGCCGTGCACCGCCAATGCTTTGGCGTAACGTACGCCAAATTCGGCATAGGCACTTTGTGCCGGACCACTGGCTAAAGTAACCCGCTTGGGCGGCACAGGGTTCAGCCATTGGTACAGTAACCACAGCACCGATGCACCTAACACCACAAAAGGCCCCACCGATATCAGCAGGTCGCGCAGGGACAGCAAGCTAAAGCGAATCGTATGGGTCATGTGCCAGACATGCTTCGTTACCGATTATTTACGAATACGCGGCGGTAAACCCGTATGCTGGGTCAACAAACGCCCCTTTCCGGGAGGGGCGGTTTTGTCGGACGCAGCACTAGAATTTTTACGCCGTGCGCTCTGGTAGCTTCCGTCTGTAACTGGCTGGTAGGTAGGTATGAGGTGGTGCTTACCGTTTCCAATCAAATCGGCGCGCCCCATAGTTTTAAGCGCTTCACGCAGCACTGGCCAGTTGTTGGGGTCGTGGTAGCGCAAAAATGCCTTATGCAGCCTGCGGCGTTTTTCGCCACGCACAATATCCACCGTTTCGCTGTCGCGGGTAATTTTGCGCAAAGGGTTCTTGTTGCTGTGGTACATGGCGGTGGCTGTGGCCATCGGGCTGGGGTAAAAGGTTTGCACTTGGTCCGCTCTAAAGCCGTTTTTTTTCAGCCACAGTGCCAAGTTCATCATGTCCTCATCGGTAGTGCCTGGGTGTGCTGCGATAAAGTATGGAATCAAAAACTGCTTTTTACCCGCCTCGGCACTGAACTTTTCAAACAATTGCTTGAACTTGTCGTAGCTACCAATGCCGGGCTTCATCATTTTGGTCAGCGGCCCTTGCTCGGTGTGCTCCGGAGCAATTTTCAGGTAGCCACCCACATGGTGCTGCACCAGTTCTTTCACGTATTCCGGGCTTTTTACAGCCAAGTCGTAGCGCAAGCCCGAGCCAATCAAAATCTTCTTGATTCCTTTGAGCGCCCGGCCACGCCGGTACATTTTTATCAGCGGCGCATGGTCGGTGGTCAGGTTCTGGCAAATGCCGGGGTACACGCAGCTGGGTTTGCGACACGCGGCTTCAATTTCGGGGCTTTTGCAGCCCAAACGGTACATATTGGCGGTAGGGCCACCTAAATCTGAAATAGTGCCGGTAAAGCCTTTGACCTTATCGCGAATATCTTCTATCTCTTTAATCACCGAATCTTCAGAGCGGCTTTGGATAATGCGCCCCTCGTGCTCGGTAATTGAGCAAAAAGTGCAACCGCCAAAGCATCCGCGCATGATGTTTACGCTAAAGCGAATCATCTCCCAGGCGGGTATTTTGGTCGCCCCCTCATGGCTGCCATTTTCATCGGCATAGGCGGGGTGTGGGCTGCGTGCATAGGGCAGGTCAAATACCAAATCCATCTCGGCAGTAGTGAGCGGTATGGGTGGCGGGGTAATCCATACATCGCGTGCCGTTACTCCCTCACCGTGAGCTTGCACCAGGGCACGGGCGTTGCCGGGGTTGGTTTCTAAGTGCAAAACACGGTTGGCGTGGGCATAGAGCACTGGGTCAGCCTTGACTTGCTCATAGCTCGGCAAGCGAATGACCGAGCGATCGCGCGGTGGCACTTTTAGCTTACCCTGTAACGCCGGGTTGGGCATAAAGGTGAGTGGCTGAATAGCCGGGTTCACGTCAGCCGGCTTGGCATCGTCTTTGGTGCAGGTGCTGCCTTGCTCTGCAGCCTGTTCTGACGTGGTCATATAGGGATTGATGTGGGCTTCTACCCTGCCCGGCTCATCCACGCTGGTCGAGTCAATTTCAAACCAACCTTTGCCAGTTTCATCGTCCGGGCGGCGCACAAAAGCGGTACCGCGTACATCGGTAATGCGTTCTACCGGCTCACGTGCAGCAAGGCGGTGGGCAATCTCGACCACTGCACGCTCCGCGTTACCATATAAAAGCAGGTCACATTTGGCATCTACCACAATAGAGCGGCGCACTTTGTCCGACCAGTAATCGTAGTGTGCAATGCGTCGCAGGCTGCCTTCTATGCCACCCAGCACAATGGGAGCATCTTTATAGGCTTCGCGGCTGCGCTGGCTGTACACATTGGCGGATCGGTCGGGGCGCTTGCCACCC
>CALPVM020000032.1 GCA_943327015.2 Akkermansia muciniphila | reverse complement strand
TGGCAGAGCTAACAGCCTCGTTGGCTAGCCTTTCGGCTGTTTTTTTGAGTTCGCTGCTCACTTGTTGGTTGTTGGGCGCCAAGCTAGCGTGTAAAACCAGAGATTTTGTGTCGTTGAGCAAATGTACTTGGCCTTCTTCTGCACAGAGCTTATCCATCATAACCCGGGTGGATAAGGCAAAAACCTCCTGTTGCTTGTAGGTGCTAGAAAGTTGTTCGCCGGTTTGGTTCAGTACCGCAAGGTCAGATAGCTTTTTGCGGATAGCATTGCGCATCTGGTCAAAGCTTACGGCCAAACTGCCCAATTCATCGTTGCGGCTGGTGTTGATGGTCTCGTTTAGATTTCCCCGAGCCAGGTTGTCTGCACTGCCACGAAGTGCATCAATCGGTTTTTTAATAATGCGTACACCCAAGTACCAGATAAAGCTGGATAGGATGACTACGAAAACAAGTGAAAACGCTGAAATTAGCAATGTGGTATAGCGAATGAGTGCTTGTACCTTTTCAGACGAAGTAACTATTTGTACTTTGGCAAATTGTTTGCCATCCCGCACAATGGCTGAGTGGGTGTCTACGTTGACAGGGTTTGTTAATAATGCATCAAACGTCTGATTTTCAAAGCCATCGCGGAGCTTTTCGGCAATAGGTTTCTCATCGTTGTCTTTGAGCACCCTAATAGCCACTACATCTTTATCAAGCAATATGGCCGCAAAGATGTCCTGCATGGCAGTTTCATCGTAGTTCCATAGTGGCTCTTTTAAACTGATGGCAGCAAGGTCGCCTGTGTTGGCGGCCTTGTTCCGCAGGTCATTCATGGAGGTTTGGTAATTGTAGTAACCGATGATCAAGGTAAATATACCCAGACCAATAACAATGCTGATAAGCACGACAGAATTAAACAGTCGAACAATATTTTTAGTAAAAAAAGACAAAAGAATGTTCCTCGTTATAGGTGTTTAAGGGTTCTTTGACAACAAGTTTTATCTTTATTGCGCCCTCTTTACGTTTTGGAAATGTACCATTCTAGTTCGGTCTGTCAAGATTTTTTAAACCTTACCGCACGTTGTTAAGACAGGCTTATAGTGGCCGGTTGTAGTGCATCAAATACTGGGCAATTTCTGCTTCATTTCCAGATACGCGGATACGTGCAGCTTTTTGCTGTCTTTGATGTGTATACATAGGGTCAAAATAATCGATCAGCATAGGCTCTATCCAGTGCAAGTGTAAATCTGTAGCTCCGCAGTTTTTTTCAATGTCTAGCGCTATGTTCATGGAGTGCGATAGCTTTAGATAGCGCTCATGACCTAATCGTTTTTGAATATTTTGTAGGCTAGCAACTAAGTTGTTGCTGTATTGCTGGAAGCCCAGATCCTGCCCATAGTTGGCTATGTAATCTTGGCGTTGCTCAATGACATAGGTTTTTAAAATGCGTTGTGCCCGATTTTCCAGCGTGTCTTCGAGCCATACCATAGGGTAATGCTGCATTTTGACGTGAAGCTCCTGTGGCAATGAGCAGCGGCCAATAGAATGACCTTCATCTTCCAATACAAATTGTTCAATGCCCAAAAATTGTTTTTTCAGAATGTCAATGGCTAAACGGTTCTCAAAATCAATTTGACTGGGCTGGCCATGTACCCGCTTTCCAAAACTCGAACCCCGGTGATTGGCATGGCCTTCTAAATCCAAGCTATTTTTGAGTTGCGTTATAAACTCGGTTTTGCCACTTCCGGTCAGTCCTCCAATGACTATAAAAGAATGCTTTTGGAGTGCTTGGTGTGTAGTGTCAAGCAAATACTGACGCATGGCTTTGTAGCCACCAGTGACTCTGGGATAGTCAATGCCGGTGTTGCTGTGCAACCACTCTTGTGAAATTTTGGATCGTAATCCGCCCCGAAAACAATACAAAACTCCGTGCGGGTTACGCAGTGCAAATTGATGCCAGGCTTCAATCCGCTCTGCTTTGGTTTTGCCTGATACCAGCTTATGGCCAAGAGCTATAGCGGCAGGCTGACCGTGTTGTTTGTAACAAGTGCCCACTTGTTGGCGCTCAGCATCGTCCATGAGTGGGTGGTTGGTAGCAAAGGGGAATGCCCCTTTGATAAACTCAATGGGCGCACGTACATCCATGAGAGGTACATCGTTAATAAAAAGTTGCTGGAGATCTGTAATTTGCTGCATTGGTTGAGTCAATGCTGATGCATTGCTTCTTCAATCGCGTTACGAGTTAGCGCGGTATTAAGCAATGCGGCAAAGGTATAAACAAAATTTCTCAGATAAGCGCTGCGTTTGAAGGCGACCCGGGTAACGTTGGTTCCAAAAAGATGTCCTGCTGGTTTGGCTACCAGTCCATTTTTACCTTCGTCTTCCAAAATGTCTTTTACGGCCATTTCAGCCGCTATGCCTACACCCATGCCTAGCTTTACGTAGGTTTTGATCACGTCAGAGTCTATGGCCTCTAAGGCAATGCGAGGCTCCATGTGCAATGTTTTGAAGGCATCGTCAATTTTGGTGCGTCCAGTAAACGAAGGGTGGTAGGTAATGATGGGTTCTTTCGCTACATCTTGCAAAGTGACGTCTTTGCATTGTGCCAAGGGATGGTTGGTGGGTAATACCAGCATGTGTTGCCACTGATAGCAGGGCAGCGTTATCAAGTCGGAGTAAGTAGCAAGAGATTCAGTGGCAATTCCAATTTCTGCCACTTCATCAATTAGCATTTGTGCTACCTGGTCGGGTGAGCCCTGGTGCAGGCTGATATTTACTTTGGGGTAAGTGTTGCGGAGCGATGCTACTTTCTCTGGCAACACGTAGCGTGCCTGCGTATGGGTAGTAGCAATAGAAAGCGTACCTGTATCTTGCGCGCTGTATTGTTCGCCAATGCGTTTTAAGTTGCCAATTTCACGCAGAATTAAATCTATACTTTTAAGTACGTGTTGACCAGGTTCTGTCACGCGCTTGAGACGTTTGCCGTGGCGGGCAAAAATGTCTACGCCTAGCTCCTGTTCGAGCTCAATAATTGCTTTGGATACGCCCGGTTGCGAGGTGTGTAAAGCCTTGGCGGTGTCGGTCAGGTTTAGATTGCGGCGTACTGCCTCCTGAACAAAACGGAACTGGTGCAGGTTCATGGCGCGTTGGTTTGTAAACTTTCTTGCGCTAGGGTGGCCAAGAGTTTAATTAATCGTGTGTTTTCGCCTACAGCCGCTTGCAACTCGAAATGTATATGGGGATATTGGCTGCGCAAGGATTGCACCAATAAAGGCAGGTCTTCGCGGGCATGTTTACCAACACCCAAAAACATGGGCAAAATGCTGATCCATTGCACACCATTTGCCATTAAGCGGTTGCTTGCAGTGTGCAAGTCTGGAGTGCTGAGTTCCAGATAGGCGCATTCCACAGCGGCATGCGGGTCGATGGCAATAATCTCTTGGGCTACTGCCGCAATTGGCTGGTGCCATAAAGGGTCACGTGAACCATGGGCAAACAAAATAATGCCCTTGCGGGCTAAGGAAGGAGTAGTCATCGGCGTAGTACCAACCAAGAAAAAGCAGACAGTGAAACAATTGAATAAATTAAACCGGGTAGCGCAGCAGTTAGCCAAGGTGACCAGCCTCTTAGCTCGCCCAAATCACCCATGACGTTGTTTAAAAGCACAAAACTAATACCGGCCATAACACCGCCAAAAACATAATGCGCGATGCTGCCGGAGCGAAAATGCAGATATGCAAACGGAAGTGACAACACCACCATGACCAGACAACTCAAGGGGTAAAACACTTTTTTCCAGAATTGAATTTCGTATTTCTGTGCAGATTGTGCGTTATTGTGAAGGTGTTGAATATATTGAAACAGGTCTACAGTTCCCATGCGATCCGGTCGCATGATGGCTGCTGAAACCATTTCGGCACTAATTTTGGTGGGCCAACGCAAAGTTTCTAGTAATGCTTTTTCTGCACGTTGGGTGGCAGATTCAGGACTAGGGAACTCAACCCTCTTAGCATTTACAAGATTCCAAGATTCGTCTGATCCAAAAGTGGCTGATTCTGACTGTGTCAGACTAATCAGGGCACCTGTGTTGTCAAACTCATAGATGCGAATGTTTTTCATATCTTCGCCAGGCGCAAGAGAGCCGACATTAACCGCATAGTGTGCGTAAGCTTGCCTCTCTTTTAACCATGCGCCTGTTTTACCAATGGATAGATTACCGTTGGCTCGGGCTTTGAGTAGTTGTGCTGCACGATCAGCCGCTGGTGCAAGGTAGTCGCCAATGGCAAACGTGAGCACCACAAAAAACAAACCAAGCACAAGTAGTGCACGCAGAGCGAGCCAAGGCCCCAGACCACTGGTACGCAGTATCGTAAATTCAGAACTTTGCGCCAAACGTGCCATCACAAAAATCGAACCAATGAGAACGGTAATTGGTATTAGCTCGTACAAATGGTTTGGCATCATTAATACAACGTATATCAGCGCCTGAGGTACGGTGTAGCCCATTTGGTTACTTTGACTCACGGACTGAAGTTCGTCAACAAAATCAAAAAAGAAAAACAATGCGGTAAAGCCTAAAGTTACCAGCAACACTGCATTGATAACCTCTTTGTAAAAAAGTCGGCGAACGGTTCTCATAGAGCCTGTTTTTTGTTGACAGAGTAACGCTGTGGAAATGCAGTCATCATAAATCTATTGAAATTCCAATTAAAGTGGCTTTTTACAAGCCAGATTACGGCCATTAGAAAAGACCCGCCATGTAGAACTAACACGTAAGTCGCAAAATTTACGCGGCCATTGTTAATCCAGCTTTTGCCTAATATGAGTAAATTAAAGTAAACAACAAACAGTAAAAAAGACAAAGCAATGTTTCCGGCCCTGCCAGATCTGGGGTTAATGTTGGCAGATGCTAGTCCAATGACTAACAGATTCATTGCAGAAAGTGGTAGGCCAACACGCCAAGAAAGTTCCGAAAGCTGATTGGGCGTCGGGTTATTCATGAGCTCTCTGGTTGACATAGAGTTCAAGGGTGCATAACTCCTTGCTGAAATTGCGTCTTGTGCCATCAGTACCGAGTATTTTTCGAATTTGCTGATAGTGATATCTTCTTTGTCAACGGATCTTTCCATGCGCTGGCCGTTTTCTAGAACCAAAAATTTATCATTTCCAATGGTTTCTATTTTTCCGGTAGTTGCCGAAGTGATGGTTTCTACCCCTTTAGCATTGGTTGCTATAAATACATTGTTGGCAGAGTTTTTGTTGTCACTGCTTCTTTCAATAAAAAAAACTTTGTCGCCTTGCGATGATTCCTGGAATCGGCCGGGTTCGACCCGTTCAATGTCACCGCGTTTTTCAAATCGGTCACGCAGATCTTCGATTCGACTATGCGACCATGGCAGTATAAAAAAGGACAAAGTGGCAATGATGATTAAAATAGGCCAGGCGAATTGAAAAAGAGGTTTTATAAAAGCGCCTAAGCCGTAGCCGCTGCCAAACCAAATTACCATTTCGCTTTCTCGGTACATGCGCGACAGTACCGACAGAACTGACATGAACAAACACATGCAAAGCAGTGTGGGCATATCGGAAAGCACAACATAACCCATGATAATCATGACATCGGAAGGATTAAACACTCCACGCGAAGCTTCGCCCAGAGTGCGAATAAGTGTCATGGTCATGACCACAGTAATTAGCACTAACAGAATAGCGCCAAAACTGAGTGCAAGCTCTTTTCGAAGAGAAGAATGGAATAACATCGGCTTATCAGAAAGACCTAATTATGAACTTTGAACTTAAACCCTTGAGTTTGGTTGATGTTGCAACCGAAAAATGTGATGCTTTGCTAGTTTTGGTGTCACAAGACTTCAAACCATTGAAGGATGATATATCGCAACTGACAGCACAGGCGCAAAAAGCTGCTGATTTTGAGGCCGTTCCGGGAAAAATTTTGCAAATCTATCGACCAGCACAGGTCAATGCTGTACGCATGGTTCTGGTAGGTGTTGGTGATGGCTCTGAACGTCATGTACGTACGGGTGTACAAGCTGCCGTTTCAGCAGTTAAAGGAGCATGGCTTAAAAAGCTGGTGATTGCATTTGCTAGCTCTGCCCGCGAAGCTTCGGTGCGTGCCGCTGTGTTGGCAGTTGCAGATGCCACTTACAGCTACACCCTGACCAAGACTAAAAAAGAAGAACGCACGGTGCAAAAGGTGCTTTTAACTTGTACCAATGCCAGTGAAGTTCAAACCACTTTTGACAAAACGGCAGCTACTGTTGCGGGAATTGAACTGGCCAAAGAATGGGCCAACCGTCCTGCCAACTTTACAACGCCTACCATGCTGGCCGAAGCCGCCTTGGAATTGGCTAAATTGCCCAAAATAAGCTGCGAGGTACTAGAGCCGGAAGACGTGGCCAAATTGGGCATGGGCGCTTTCATGGCTGTGGCGCAGGGCTCTGACCAGCCGTTGCGATTTATTGTGTTGCGCTATGCAGGAGCAGCCAAATCACGCGCCCCGGTGGTTTTGGTGGGTAAGGGTATTACATTTGATAGCGGAGGGATTTCCATCAAGCCAGCACCCGAGATGGATGAAATGAAGTTTGACATGTCTGGCGCTGCTAGTGTGCTGGGGGTGTTCAGAGCGCTTGCAAATATCAAACCAGCCTTGAATGTAGTGGGGCTTATACCTGCCTGCGAAAACCTTATCAATGGCAAAGCTGTAAAACCTGGTGATGTGGTTACCAGCATGAGTGGTCAAACTATTGAGATTTTGAACACCGACGCCGAAGGGCGCCTGGTGTTGTGTGATGCATTGACCTATGCAGAGCGTTTTAAACCTGCTGCTGTGGTGGATATTGCAACCCTGACGGGTGCCTGTGTTATTGCTCTGGGTGCTGTGCGTAGTGGTTTGTTTACATCAAAGTCTGATCTTGCAAATGCATTGATTGAAGCAGGTGAGACTTCGCAGGATTTGTGTTGGCGCATGCCTTTAGATGAGGAATACGCCGAGGGTCTGAAAACCAATTTTGCCGATGTCGCCAATGTGGCAGGACGTGCTGCTGGTTCGGTAACAGCTGCCAAATTTTTACAGCGTTTTACAGAAAAATACCCTTGGGCACATTTAGATATCGCAGGTACTGCTTGGAAAGGTGGAACAGCCAAAGGCGCCACAGGCAGGCCTGTGGGTTTATTGGTTGAATTTTTGTTGGGTCAAGCGGCGGCCAAGTGACAGACATTGCCTTTCATTTTGGTGCGCCTGATAAAATAGCTTATATATGCAGGTTGCTTAGAAAAGCAGTCCGTTTAGGTAGTCGCGTTTTTGTTGTGGTAGACCGATCAGACTTAAGTCGTTTGGATCAGGATCTTTGGGCTGTTTCGCCCACTGATTTTGTTTCGCATTGTTGTGACGATGCAGATGTAAAATTGCTACAACGTTCATATGTTGTATTGGGTGTGTCTTCAGCTGCACATTATGCCGACAGGCCGCTGTTGGTCAATTTGTCGAACTCTGTTCCTGCAGACTTTGACCGTTATGCCAAGTTGATTGAAGTAGTTAGTATGGACGAGGATGATCGTGCACAAGCGCGCCTACGCTGGAAACAATACATTTCTTTGGGGTACAACATTATGAAACACGATCTGCAATTAAAAGGGATGCATTGATATGCAGAGTGTTAAGTCTCCCCCTCGGTTTTTGCCTACTTTAACAGAGGTTATACCTCCGCCTAGAGACCCCCAATCCATGGTGACTTTAGATCCGGATCTTTTGGTAGATAACTTGATGCAAACACTTTTGCCGCGCATACAAGTACATTTACAGGACTCTTTGGAGCAAATGGTGCAAGACCATTTGCAAATTTTGCTGCCTCGTCTTCAGCAAGAAGTGGAGACTGCATTGCGCCAAGCGGTTGGTCAAATGCAGTCTGATGCGTAGATCCAAGCCCCAATAGTTGGACTGCGTGTGTTTTAATTCAAGACTAAGTTTTTAAACCTCTATAGGAGATTTTATGGAATTGCGTTACTCAAGCTCTTTGGCCATTTTGGCTGCCATTTCTGTTTTGGCGGCATGTGGAAAAAAAGAGGAAACAGCAGCCTCGGTTGAAAATTCTACTACCCCCGTAGAGGTTGCCAGTGTTGTAAAAATTGGCCATGTGGGCCCTACCAGTGGTGCTGTAGCCCACTTGGGTAAAGACAATGAATATGGAGCCCGCATGGCGATTGATGAACTCAATGCTGCTGGCGTCATTATTGACGGCAAAAAAGTAACCTTGCAATTGATGGCCGAAGACGACGGTGCAGATCCTAAGCAGGGTACATCGGTAGCACAAAAGTTGGCGGATGCTAAAGTGGCAGGCGTTATTGGTCACTTGAATTCTGGCACGACTATTCCTGCTTCTAAAATTTACAGCGATGCTGGTATTCCTCAAATTTCCCCATCTGCTACCAACCCTAAATATACCCGTCAAGGGTTTAAAACGGCATTCCGCGTAGTTGCTGACGATGTGCAGTTGGGTGGAAGCTTGGGTAAATATGCTGTTAACACTTTGAGTGCTAAATCAGTAGCTGTCATTGATGACCGTACGGCCTATGGTCAAGGTGTTGCAGATGAGTTCAGTAAAGCGGTAGAGGCAGTTGGCGGAAAAATTGTTGCAAAAGAATTTACTACCGACAAGGCTACTGACTTTAATTCTATTTTGACAACCATTAAGGGCAAAAAGCCGGATGTTATTTTCTTCGGCGGTATGGATGCTGTGGGTGGCCCGATGCTCAAGCAAATGAAAGCACTTGGTATCAAAGCCAAGTTTATGGGTGGCGATGGTTTATGTACCAATGAACTCATCAAGTTAGCAGGTGATGATGCTATTGCTAATGGTCAGTTTTTCTGTGCAGAAGCGGGTGGCGTGGAAGGTGAAGCCAAAGCTGGTATGGAAGATTTCAAAGCCAAATTCCTGACTAAGTTTAATACCCCAGTCAATCTGTACGCACCATACGTGTATGACTCAGTGAAGGTCATGGTTGCTGCGATGGTTAAGGCTAACTCAACCGATCCAGCCAAATATCTGCCTGTGTTGGCTGCTACTACAGATTTCCCTGGAGTTACCGGCCCCATCTCATTTGATGAAAAAGGTGACATTAAAAATGGTGCTTTGACATTGAAAACTGTTACTGATGGCAAGTTAACAACGTTATCAGTGATTCGTTGAGCTTGAATTACAGGTTATAATACAAGGCTTAGGAGAGGTGGATGAGTGGTTTAAGTCACACGCCTGGAAAGCGTGCGTAGGGTAAAACTTACCGCGGGTTCGAATCCCGCCTTCTCCGCCAAAAATTAGTTTTTTAACGTCCAGCGACGTCCGAAACAGTTCAATTAACCCTTGATTTTCAAAAGAAATCAGGGGTTTTTTGTTTTTTAGCGTCCGATACGTTCATTGACATCCAAACTTTTTAGGGGCATTCTTAGGGGCATGTTTGATGCCCCTAAAAACAGGATGCCCCTACGTCATGCCACGCGCCGTTATACCCCTTACTGATGTAAAAATTAAGAATTCAAAGTCCACTGATAAAAGCTACAAACTTTTTGATGGTGGCGGACTCTATCTTGAAGTGACTCCAGGTGGGGGTAAGTTATGGCGAATGAAAGCAAACTCTCATGGAAAAGAAACGCGCCTAAGTTTTGGCAGCTACCCGGCAGTCAGTCTGGCTGATGCCCGTAAAAAACGACAAGCAGTTCAGGAGCGAAAAAGTCAAGGTGTTGACGTTGTAGAAGAGCTGCGAATAGAAAAAGTAAAACAAAAAATGGGTGGAACCACTTTTGAGGAAGTAGCCCGTGACTGGCATAAGAATAAAGAAAACATGTGGCAAAGAAAAACTGCTCTGATTGCCATGCAGCGACTCGAAGCAGATGTGTTTCCATTCATCGGGAAAATTGAGATTAAAAAAGTCAGCGGTCCTGTTCTGTTGCAGTGCCTGCGAAAAATTGAAGAGCGGGGCGCTTTAGAGCAAGCAAAACGAATAGGTCAGATTTGTAGTGCCATATTTGATTACGGAGTCGCGGTTGGGGTATGTGAAAACAATCCATTTCCAAGTTTGCGCGCTGCATTAAAAGCGCGAGCAAGCGGTCACCATGGTGCCATTACGGTCGAGCAACTGCCTGAGTTCATACGAGAATTAAAACTGAATGACGCCAGAATGTATTTGCAAACCAAAATACTCATCTGGTTAATGCTGTTGTCGTTTGTACGGACCAGTGAACTCATAGAAACGCCATGGTCAGAAATAGACTTTGAGAAGAAACAATGGATCATTCCTTGGCAACGCATGAAAATGGGGAAGAAAAAATTTAACCCCCGTAAGATCGATCACCATGTCAATCTACCCACCCAAGCGTGGGACTTGCTAAACGAACTGAAAAGGTATACCGGAAATCGAACCTACTTGTTTGTGAATGGAAGGGATCCGCGTCGTCCTGTTTCGAATGGAGCCATATTGGCAGCCCTGAAAAGAATGGGTTATCAAAATGAAATGACTGGCCATGGTTTTAGGTCATTGGCCATGGGAGTATTGAAAGAAAAACTAGGTTACCGCCATGACGTGGTCAATAGGCAACTGGCACATATCAGTGGTGACGCGTATGGCGAAGCCTATGACCGAGCGCAATTTATAGAAGAGCGTAAGAAGATGATGCAAGATTACGCTGATTACATCTACTCAATCTACAACGCTGTAACTGTACACATGTAAATAAATGAAAAATCTTTAAAAAGATGTTGACTTTTCTGAAAAAACCATGATTAAATATAAATAGGAAATACAAATTAGTTTTGCAGCTAGTGGTTACTTGAACCCATAATAAAAGGTAATCCGTAAAACCATAGGATAGACATTCTCACAAAGAGGAACACTCGGAGAATGACCCCCACAATGCTGGGGGGCGCCTCACCGGTAACGGCTGGCAATAGACAAGCTTGGGCAAACACGTGAGCTTCGTCATGGAAAAACTCAACCTGGAACAAACTGGAGATATAGACCGTATTAGACGTCTGCCATCGGTACTAGCATTACTTGGTATTAGTCGATCAACACTGTACCAAAATGTGAAGAACGGAACTTTCCCTCAACCTGTTAAATTAGGTGCGAGGGCTGTGGGGTGGCGCGATTCAGATATTCAAAAACTGATTCGAGAAGGTGTCAAGCGATAGTATCTTCATTTTGATAAACGTAAGTTAACGGTGAACTACCGAGGAAATCTCGGTAGTTCACCGTTTTCTGTCACGACCATAGAATGATCGGTTAAACACAAAGTGATGGTATTTGTCTCAGGGGGGATTACCGTTGATAATTGGCTCAGCACCCAATACGAAAAAGAGAAGGGCGATTTATGCACATCTACCGGTGAATTATGTAACCCTAAAAAAGGACGGCCGACCAAAGCTGAACAAATAGCTAAAAGATCCCGTCTCTACTCAAACGTCGGTTGGTATGAAGGCATTGGTCAGATTGGAGGGTTGGGTTGACAGTGTGCTTGTGTTTCCTCCCGGGTCGTTGAAGGGTGTGATTTTTCGTTCTGGTAAGCGTTGAGTATGTGCAAAATATGCACAAACTGGCGATAGATGACTTTTCGGTCATTAGTGGCGTGACGGAACACTGGTGATAATGAGCTCGTGTTGAAACGATATTCCTTATTTCTTACTCCCTCCCCGGTAGCTGGCTTTGTGGAAGAGTGCGGTGGTGTGAACGAAACAATAAACTACACTCCAGCCATCAAGACATCGATAGCGCGGTTGATTTTGTCACTCTGCTCTGCAACATTACCTGTGCGACGCAATTTAGAGCGCCGCACAGCGGCAATTAAGCGGGTCGCAAGCATCCATCGCTGGCCGTCGAGCACAAGCTCAGGGTTCAAGTCTTTCACAGCTGGGTAGTCGCTCAACAAGGGAATAACCACTACGGCGGGGTCGGGTGGCAATAGGTCACTTTCGACTACTACCATCTTCACCTCGTTGTATTCGGCAACATCGTATCGGGTTAGGCGTTCCACGAAGCACTCCCAGGCGAACTGATGATGTCGGCCAGCGGGTGACCGTTTTGCTCGTGCCAAGCAGCTTGTTCAGCAAAGGCTTTAGCATTTTGTTTGAGCCAATGGACACGCCGAGCGCTGGCCACTGCGTTTTTGAGTGCGGCTTCAGCCACTGCAGATACATTGATATTGAGTGCTTTTGCACTATCCAGTACTTCAGCATCCAATGTCAGAGACGTCTTGCGTTTGATTGTTGATGCCATATCCAGTGCACT
>CALPVM020000031.1 GCA_943327015.2 Akkermansia muciniphila | reverse complement strand
GTGCACGGTGTACGTATTGAATCGTTAGAAGGTGGTCGCCCTGAAATGTCCCAAACCATGGGGCGCGCAGAAAAGTTTTTGAGCCTAGTGGCATTGCTCGCTGCTTTATTGAGTGCAGTGGCTGTGGCACTTGCGGCACGTTCATTCGCTGCGCGCCACTTAGATGACTGTGCCATGTTGCGTGTGCTTGGTCTGCGCCAGCGCACCATTGCTGCCAGTTATGCATTTGAATTTGCACTGGTCGGTATATTTGCCAGTGTGTTGGGTATTTTTATCGGTTATGGCGTGCATTATGTGTTTGTGATGTTGCTTGCAGGCTTGGTGCAATCATCCCTGCCGGCGGCAAGTTGGCATCCAGTGGGGCTTGGACTAGGTGTTGGTTTAACCTTGTTGTTTGCTTTTGGTTTGCCACCTGTGTTGCAGTTGGCACAGGTGCCGCCACTGCGTGTGATCCGGCGTGATGTGGGTAACTTGCGGCCGGCATCGCTGGGTGTTCTAGGCCTGGGTGTCGCTGGGTTTGCTACGTTGCTTATGACGGCTAGCAGCGATGCAACCATGGGGCTTATAGCTGTGGGTGGTTTTGCTTTAGCCGTGTTGTTGTTTGCCGGCACCAGTTGGCTAGCCGTTAAACTTTTGCGCAAAAGCGTCAATGAGTCTACGGCGCCGCGTTGGTTGGTGCTAGCAACCCGTCAGGTTTCTGCCCGGCCTGCCTACACCGTGGTGCAGGTGAGTGCTTTGTCGATTGGCTTGTTGGCCCTGGTATTGTTGGTATTGTTGCGAACCGATTTAATCAGCAGCTGGCGCAATGCTACTCCGCCGGATGCACCCGATCGATTTGTTATCAATATTTTGCCAGAACAGGCCGATGCTTTTAAACAGACCGTTCAAAAGGCTGGGGTGGATCGAATGGATTGGTACCCCATGATGCGGGGTCGCTTGTTACGAGTGAATGGTCGCGAAGTATCGCCAGATGATTACTCTGAAGACCGAGCCAAGCGTTTGGTAGACCGCGAATTTAATTTGTCGTATGCCGAGCAGGCACCTAGCTATAACGAAGTTATCAAGGGCCAATGGCAGGAGGAAGACGCCAATGGCATTAGTGTGGAAGAGGGGCTTGCCAAAACATTAAAGCTGTCGTTAGGTGATGCCTTGGTGTTTAGTATGGGTGGAGTGGAGGTAGAGGCGCGCATTACCAGCCTACGTAAGGTGGATTGGAGCTCAATGCGGGTCAACTTCTTTGTCATGTACCCAGTGGGTCAAATGTCTGGTGTGCCGGTTACATTTATCGCTGCATTTAAGGCGCCTGTAGTCATAGGCTTTGACAATGCGCTGTTAAAGCAGTTTCCCAACCTTACCAACGTTGACATGACATCGACGATCAATCAGGTGCAACAGGTATTGGATAAAGTGATTCGCGCTGTAGAGTTTTTGTTTGGCTTTACGCTGGCTGCGGGTGTCGTGGTGTTGGTAGCTGCCGTTACAGCTACCCGTGAAGAACGGGCTAAGGAGTTTGCCATTATGCGTGCGGTGGGTGCACAAAACAGCTTATTGCGCCAGGTTCAGCGCGCCGAGTTGGCGGGCATTGGTTTGTTGTCTGGTGTTTTGGCGTCTGTTGTAGCAGTGGCTATTGGTTGGGCGCTGGCTCGCTACGTGTTTGAATTTGCTTGGACGGTGTCGCTTTGGGTGCCGTTATGGGGTGCCGTTACTGGAGCATTGTTAGCATTGCTAGCCGGATGGTGGGGGCTACGCAATATTTTGCAACGCCCCGTGATGCAAACCTTGGGGCGTGCCAATGAATAAATGCGCTTTAGAGTGACGCGATTTTAATCTCGCCGGCTTCGCGTTTGACGAGTTTGTCTTCGTGGTATTTTTCCGGAAAGATTCTTTCTTTGATTTTCCAGAAGCATTCAACCATGTTGGGATCTGCAGCCGAGTAGGCCATGACTTCCATGATGGGGCCACCGGATTTAAGTTGAACCAGATCGCCGGCTTGAAATTTGCCACTCATACGTCTTCCTCTTGTAAAAATGATTATTTGTGCAAAGATGTAACCTTTTTGAATGGGCTTACTTATTCAAAAAGGTGATTCCATGGAAGATTATAAATCGTAGAAACTCATAAAAATGAAGTTTACTACTTGCTGCCTTGTACCATTTTCATGGCAGACACAATCAACGATGAAACCTCGGTCATATTGCCCGGAATAATGAGTGTAGTTGCCGAGTCTGCGGCTACTTTGGCATAGGCATCAACCGCTTTTTCAGCCACTTTGAGTTGTACTGCCTGCTCACCGCCGGGTTGACGAATCGCGCTGGCAATCCGTTCTATGGCCTGAGCAGTAGCATCGGCAACGGCGGTGATCGATGCCGCTTCACCCTGTGCGTTGTTAATCGCAGCTTGTTTCTCACCCTCAGACCGGGCAATAAACGCTTCGCGTTCGCCGGTGGCGATATTAATTTGCTCTTGGCGCCGGCCTTCGGAGGCGGCAATCAGTGCGCGTTTTTCACGCTCAGCCGTAATTTGGGCTTGCATGGCGTGCAAAATTTCTTTGGGTGGGGTCAGGTCTTTGATTTCGTAGCGCAGTACTTTAACGCCCCAGTTGAGCGCTGCTTCGTCAATCGCGGCGACTACCTGTGCGTTAATTATGTCCCGCTCTTCAAAAGTTTTGTCGAGTTCTAACTTGCCGATCACCGAGCGCAGCGACGTTTGCGCCAATTGTGATATGGCCACAATGTAGTTACTAGAACCATAGCTGGCGCGCATAGCATCAGTGACCTGAAAATACAAAATACCATCTACCTGCAGCTGTGTGTTGTCGCGGGTAATACACACCTGGCTGGCAATGTCCAGCGGTACTTCTTTCAGCATATGTTTATAGGCAACGGTGTCGACAAATGGCACCAAAAAGTTCAGACCTGGTGACAATGTGCCATGGTATTTGCCCAAACGCTCCACCACCCAAGCGTGCTGCTGCGGCACTACCTTGACTGAGCGCGTAACAAAAATAAAACCGATGACCAGAATAACAATGGCTATTTCCATGATGAGTTCCTATGTTGAATGATTAAGCTTTGTCTACCAATAGGCGGCTGCCTACCATTTCTGCAACGCGATGGGCGCCGGTGCTTGGGGTAACGCCCGGTCGGTGAAAAACAGTCCATTGGCTACCGCGGTAGTGCACATGAGCGGTGCCATCGGGGTTCCATGCGTTTACCAGCACCAGCTCACCCACATCCATGACTACATTCGGGTTGGCTTGTGCTTGCGGTTCGGTACTGTGGTTCTTTTTACGAAAATACCACGCAACTACCGAGGCTCCCCCCACTGCGGCGGCAATAACCATTTGTACCATGGTACTGGCACCCAAATGGGCTGATATTGCGGCAGCTGCCATGCCCAAAGCGAGCATAAGCAGATAAAAAGTGCCCAATACCAATTCACCAGCAATAGTGATACCAGTAATAACCCACCAAATGGTTGACTCTGCCATGGATGAAGCCCTCTAATTTCAGTGTTATGGTGGCATTGTCAGTCAAAAGTTTAAATTTGCCATCGAATTGACTCAATTAATCCTTACACTTCGGCACAAATTAATCAATTTTGCATTGCCGTTGGAGCTAGAGCATGAAATTTCGTTTTCCCATAATTATTATTGACGAAGATTTTCGGTCCGAGAACACCTCTGGACTTGGAATACGTGCTTTGGCACAAGCCATTGAGTCTGAAGGTTTTGAGGTGTTAGGTGTTACCAGTTATGGCGATTTAAGTCAGTTTGCCCAGCAGCAAAGCCGCGCCAGTGCATTTATTTTGTCAATTGACGACGAAGAATTTACACCTGGCCCCGATCTGGACCCTGCCGTGCTGAACCTGCGCCACTTTATTGAAGAAGTGCGTCGTAAAAACCTGGATGTGCCAATTTATGTGTACGGCGAAACCAAAACATCGCGCCACATACCGAATGATATTTTGCGTGAGCTGCATGGGTTTATCCATATGTTTGAAGATACGCCTGAGTTCGTGGCGCGTCACATCATCCGTGAGGCCAAGTCGTATCTGGAGGGTGTGCAACCACCGTTTTTCAAGGCCTTGCTCGATTATGCAGAAGACGGTTCTTACTCCTGGCATTGCCCCGGGCACTCCGGCGGCGTAGCATTTTTAAAGAGCCCTGTCGGGCAAATGTTTCACCAGTTTTTTGGCGAAAACATGCTGCGGGCTGACGTGTGTAATGCTGTAGAAGAGTTAGGACAGTTGTTGGACCATACCGGCCCGGTAGCTGCCAGTGAACGCAATGCAGCACGAATTTTTAATGCCGACTATTGCTTTTTTGTGACCAACGGCACCAGCACCAGCAACAAGATGGTATGGCACCACACGGTGGCCCCTAATGATGTGGTGGTGGTGGACCGCAATTGCCACAAATCGATATTGCACTCCATCATCATGACAGGCGCCATACCTGTGTTTTTGAAGCCTACGCGCAACCACTTTGGCATTATCGGCCCGATACCCAAGAGCGAGTTTGAGCCCGATACCATCAAGGCCAAAATTGCCGCCAATCCATTGGTTAAGGAGCATTTAGCGGGAGTTGATGTAGGTGCCATCAAGCCGCGCGTACTCACCTTGACTCAGTCAACGTATGATGGTGTTTTGTACAACACGGAAACTGTAAAAACCATGCTGGATGGTTATGTGGAGAATATCCATTTTGACGAGGCTTGGTTGCCGCATGCGGCTTTCCATCCGTTTTACGGCTCTTACCATGCCATGGGTAAAAAGCGTAACCGCCCGAAACAGGCGATGGTGTATGCAACACAGTCAATTCACAAGTTGTTGGCGGGTATCAGCCAAGCCAGCCATGTGTTGGTGCAGGATTCTCAAACCGTCAAACTCGATCAGCACTTGTTCAATGAAGCGTACTTAATGCACACCAGCACCAGCCCGCAGTACAGCATTATTGCCAGCTGCGATGTGGCTGCTGCCATGATGGAGCCACCCGGTGGCACGGCGCTGGTAGAAGAAAGTATTGCCGAAGCACTTGATTTTCGCCGTGCCATGCGTAAGGTGGATCAGGAATATGGAGATGACTGGTGGTTTAAGGTCTGGGGCCCGGAGAGTTTGGCAGAAGAGGGCATTGGCCGGGCTGATGACTGGGTGATCAAGGCTGAATCGCGCAACGCCAAGGCGGGCGTCAATTGGCACGGCTTTGGCAAGATGGCGGCTGGCTTTAATATGCTGGACCCCATTAAGGCTACCATTGTGACGCCGGGTATGGATTTAAATGGCAAGTTCGCCAAAACAGGCATACCTGCCAGTATCGTGACCAAATTTTTGGCAGAACACGGCGTGGTGGTAGAAAAAACTGGCCTTTACAGCTTTTTTATCATGTTCACCATAGGCATTACCAAAGGCCGCTGGAACAGCATGTTGACTGCCTTGCAGCAGTTCAAAGACGATTACGCCAAAAACCAGCCGATGTGGCGTGTGTTGCCTGAGTTTTGCCAGAAGCATCCGCGTTACGAACGCATGGGGCTGGCGGATCTGTGTCAGCACGTGCACGAGCTGTATGCCAAGTACGACATTGCCCGTTTAACCACCGATATGTATTTGAGCGACTTGGCCCCCGCTATGAAACCGAGCGATGCCTACGCCCACATTGCGTTACGCAAAACCGAGCGCGTGGAAATTGACCATCTGGAGGGGCGCATTACGGTTGGTCTGGTTACACCTTACCCACCCGGTATTCCGTTGCTTATTCCGGGTGAAGTGTTTAATAAAAAGATTGTGGATTACCTTAAGTTTTCACGCGAATTTAACGCCCAGTGTCCCGGTTTTGAAACCGATATCCATGGGCTGGTAGAGCAAGAAGACGCTAACGGTAAAGTGCGTTACTATGCCGATTGCGTTAAAGCCACCTAAACTCTAACCCGGGTGCGTGTTTCGAGGTCGGCCAATTCTTTTTTCAAGGCCTGTCTGGCGGTGTGCAGTTTGTTTAATTCGGCAACCGAGATGCCGTTTTTGTCTAACTCATTGTCAATAAGTTCAATTTTTTTGGCAATTTGTTGGACGCGTGATACGTGGTGTTGAAATAGGCTCATAGACAATAAAAGTTTAAATTAGACGTATATTGTGCACCTAAATGGGTTTTACAACAAGGACAGTTAAGGGGATAATCCACCTCATACAACAGTTTTAAGAGACACCATGGTTGCACCCCAACTGCAGATTTTGATTTTTCGGCCATTCAGGCTCATGCTTTGCGTTTTTGTGTTTTGGGGGATCCTGGCGCATGCACACGCCTCCATTGTGTTAGGTGACTCCATGTCGGGTGAAAACTGCGAAATGGTGCCGCGAGACGACATCGAGCAAACTAGCAATCAGCAAGAATTCAAGCTTGTGTGTGCCGGTAAGGTAGCCGGCAATGTGTATTTGCAAAATCAGGTTTTTGCGTCTGCTGCTTTATTGGAATCTGACCCCAATAAAGCAATCATGCAGCAGTTTTCTCGTTCTCGTGCAGCTACTCTGGTTGCTCAGCGTATGGGCTGTGGTGTTCCGCAATGGCAGCAGCAGTTTTCAGGCTCTGGTTTTAAAGTTTTAGCTTTGCCTTGCAGCTTAAAAAACGGTGGTTGGCCCAACCTGTTGGTGGTGCGTGCAGAAAGTCAAAAAATAATGGTGGCCGAAGGAGCGCCATCTTTGTTGCCGGTTTTGCTGCGTGGTTTAGAGTTCGCATCGCAAGGGGAAACCTCAAAGGCGCAAACTCCGGTGCTTAATAATGCACAGTGGGCGAGTCAGTTACAAAGCATTTGGGGTCAACCGGTACGCTTATTTACGGCCGCAGACTTTGAACGTTATAAACTGCTTATGCGTGATGCGCGTGTTGCCAATAGCGCTCGCAAGTTTGAGCAAAGCGAAGCTCTCTTCAGGCAGGCTTTGCAATTGCAAACGCAGCTGTTGGGTGAGGATGCAGACGCTTTAGCAGATACGCTGATGGACTTGGCGCTTGACCTGAGCAACAACAGCCGTTTTGAGGAAGCTGACGCTTTGTTGCGCCGTGCCGAAAAACTGGTGCAAAAGTCCAGTAACGATGCAGACCGGGCGCGCTACCTCACCTATTTGGGATACGACGCAGCCAACCGTAAAGAGGTAGACAAAGCGCTGCAATATGCCCGTAGTGCGACCTTGCAATGGCGCAAGATGATTAAAGGCGGCGGCAACCCCAGAGCCGTGCTTTCGCCCGGTGCCGCCGAAGAAGCAGCGCGCGCCGATAAGGGTGAACTCGCTATGGCGTTGAACCTAGAGGCCAATATGGCGCTGCGTAATAGCGATTTGGTAGGGGCGCAGGTGGCTGCTGCCGAGGCGCTACAAATTATCAATACCACCGAGGGATTGCCCATTTGGTGGAAGCCGGATGTGCTGGTAACACTGGGTGAAATTAGCCTGGCCCAAGGCCGGATTTCAGCGGCTGAAACCTACCTGAATACCGCTTTGGCATTCAGGAAGCAGCAAATGGGAAATTCGGTTTCTAGTTTGGCCGTGCTCACCACCTTGGGAGCCGGTTATCAGGCGGAGGGTTTACATACTTCTGCCATCGTGACTTACCGCGATGCCTTGAAGATGGCACAGAGTATTCCCGGTGGTGCTTCAGGTGCTTTTACGGCTGACCAGCTCACGGCATTTGCCGGTGCAGTGGTGGATATGGCGCCCACCATCAAAGATTTACCCAGCCGACAAGCACTGTATGCCGAGGCTTTTGACGCTTTTCAGATGTTGCGCGGTAAATTGGTAGAAAAAACGATTGCTGCAGCCTCCGCACGTGCCATGAGCGACGACCCAGCCGTAGAGCAATTGGTGCGGGAGTTACAAACCCTTGAGCGTACACGTGATGCTGCCAAGTCAGAACTGGCGTATGAGTCCACTTTGCCTGATAACCAGCGCAGCGGTAATTTGGAGGCGGAACTTTCACTGCGAATTAAAACCAGCGAAGATAAAGTGCAGCAGCAGTATGCACTGCTTAAACAGCGTTTTCCCAATTATGTGGAGCTTACCTCGCCCCAGCCGGTTAACTTGACGGCATTGCAGGCTAAACTGGCACCGAACGAAGGTGTACTCAGTTTTTTGATCGGGCGTAAAGAGTCGTTTGCCCAGTTGGTTACGCGAACAGATTTGGTTATTGCGCGTATTCCTGAGTCTTCTGACGCGTTGTCAGAGGCTGTTAAAGGCTTGCGCCGTGGTCTTGAGGTCGAGGCTGGTGTAGTGCCGGAGTTTGATCTAATGCGCTCCCATGCCTTATATCAAAGTTTGTTGGGTGGTATTGCAAACCAGTTGCGCGGTGTTACGCATTTGGTAGTAGTGCCGAGTGGCCCATTGGCCAGTGTGCCTTTTGGTTTGTTGTT
The DNA here is from genome assembly GCA_943327015.2 of Akkermansia muciniphila. Lineage (GTDB taxonomy): Bacteria > Pseudomonadota > Gammaproteobacteria > Burkholderiales > Burkholderiaceae_C > Allorhodoferax. Next base: position 3,952 of record CALPVM020000031.1, on the reverse strand, counting down.
GGCAAGCCCGCCCTCAGGCAAGGAGTACTCCAAGGCTGATTGGTTAACCCGCAAAGTGGCCATTACCCATAGCCCATCGCTTCAATCATTTTACTTGGCACGTTCTGTCTCCGCGCCGCGCAAGGCCAGCAAACCCCTGTTGGCGTTTGGCGATCCTGCTATTGGTCTACCATTGCCGCAAGGCGAAGGTCGCTTGCATGCCGGCAGTGTGACATGCCGAGAGTCGGGCCCAGCGCCTGCTTCTATGCTCACAGCCATGTCGGCTTTGCCAGAAACAGCGCAGGAAATCAAACGTATCAGTACGATGATGGGCGCGCAAAGCGAAACGTATTTGCGTGATGCTGCCACAGAAAATCAGTTGACCCGCCTAAAGTTACAGGACTACCGAGTTCTGTATTTTGCTACGCATGGCTTGCTTCCGGGCGAGCTAAAATGTCAGTCAGAACCCGCACTGGTCTTGACCCCGCCGCCTGAAGCGGCCAAAAACAGAGCAGAAGATGGTTTGCTCGAAGCCAGTGAAATATCTGCTCTACAACTTAATGCCGATGTGGTAGTGTTGTCTGCGTGTAATACGGCGGGGGGCGGAGGAAAGTTTGGTGGTGAAGCTTTATCCGGCTTGGCTGAAGCCTTTTTTTATGCCGGTGCACGCAATTTGGTTGTTAGCCATTGGCAAGTACCGTCGGCCGCAACAGCACAACTGATGGTGCGCATGTTTGAATATTGGGGTGCTGAATTAACCCAAAGCGGCGCCAAATCGTTGCAAATGGCACAGTTAAAAATGCTTGACAAAGCCGACACGGCCCATCCTTTTTACTGGGCGGCTTTTGTATTGGTGGGTGATGGTGGACAAAAGGCGCAAGATGCCACGTCTGCCCAATGAGGAGTTACATCATGTCATTACGATTGCGCGCATTTTTAGGGTTACTTGTTAGTTTGGCCTGTGCAGTTGCGGGTCATGCTGCCACTTTGATTGTGATGGAAGCGCGTGGTGCGGGTCTGAAGGTGGGGCAGCAAATAGACAGTGATAAACCATTGCTTCTCAAAGACGGTGAGCGTGCCACGCTGATTGGCCCAGATGGCAGCAAGGTGGCGTTACGTGGCCCTTTGAATGAGCCTCCCATTAAAAAATCTGCTGTGGTTACCGACCCTAAAAAAGCCTTGGTCGCATTAGTGGCAAACCGGGATGCGCGCATCAATACAGCAGGTGTAATCCGTGCCGGTGGTGCAGCTGCCAAGCTGCCAGACCCTTGGCTGATTGATGCCAGTCGTCCGGGGGTGCGTTGTATTCGGCAAGGAGCGCGCCCGGTATTTTGGCGACCCAATGCCAGTGCCGCAACTAAGTTGGTGGTTTCTCCGGCTGATCGTTCATTCAGAAATGAGTTTGAATGGCCGGTAGGTGTGGATAGATTGTCTATGCCGGAGTCGTCCCGCTTTGAGGTGCAAAATCTGCTGCGGGTGGAACTTGATGGGCAGGAGTTTGCGGTTGGCTTGGTAGAAATTCCTACGACTATAGATAATCCGATGGTGTTGTACGCGTGGATGCTAGAAAAATCTTGCCTGCAGCAATCCGATGCACTTCTTAGCCAACTACAAGGTTCATGATGATGCAAGTATCAAAAAAAATGCTGTATTCCTTGCTATCAGGTTTCAGCATTGTTGTTTTTTCTACGTTGATGGCGGTTATGGGTGTTGGCAATTTCTCTGTGCTTTCCAGTGCAGAAAAAACAGCTGCAGATATTCGGTTGGCTGCTTTCCAGCCACCTATGCCACAGTCCAAAGATATTGTGATTGCAGCTATTACCGAAGAAACACTGACCCAGTTTCCATATCGCTCTCCGGTAGATCGCGAATTTTTGGCAACTTTACTGAAGGCACTGGACGCCAAAGGTGCCAAGCTGATCGGTGTGGACGTATTGTTTGACCAAACCACCGAACCTGCCAAGGATGCATTGTTGCGTAAAACTTTGCGTGAGCTCAAAACTCCGACGTTTATCAGCTACACCAACACCCCCAATATGGTGAATGAAGAGCAGTTGGCGTATTTGAATGACTTTGTGCCAGAGCCGATGCGGGCTGCTGCAAATTTGGCAACTGACCCGCATGACGGCAGTGTGCGCTGGGTTTTTCCTGGCCTTAAAGACCCTGGCATGCCGTTGGGCTTTCCGTACAAGGCTTTGCAGCTTATGGGGCAGGAACACACTCCCTTGTTGAGTGAAATTGCATGGCGTTCCAGACCCGACCATGAAACATCTGCTTTCCCGATTTACCCCGCGCATGCTATTGCATTTTTGCCGGACGAATGGGTTAAAGACAAGGTTATTTTGATTGGTGCCATTGTGTCACTCACAGACCGGCACCGCACACCATTGGCGGTCGTGCATGACAACGATGATGGCCTGATGCCTGGTATTTTGGTGCAGGCGCATGCCATTTCGCAGCTCATTGAAAAACGCACCTATCCGGTGTTGGATAAGCATTGGAGCGTTGCTTTAACCGCTGGTTTTGCTATTTTGGGGGTGGGCATTGGTTTGCTTAAATTTGGTATTGTGTTGAGCTTTATCTCTGGCTTTGCGTTGATTGTGGGCTGGTGGGCTGCGGCTATTTTCGGTTTTAGCCATGGGTTGCCGCTTGTGCCTTTGATTGCTCCTACTTTATCGTTGCTGTTGGCTTTATGGATGATAGACGCAGTTATTGGCCGGGTAGAGCGCAAAAAACGCCAGTTTATTCAAAGTGCATTTTCGCGCTATGTGTCACCGGTGGTGGTAAGCCAGTTGGCGGACAATCCTGATGCGCTCAGCATTTCGGGTGTGCGACGTGAGGCTACCTTTATTTTTACTGATATTGCCGGCTTTACTACCTTGTCTGAAAAACTGACATCCGATAAATTGTCTGAGGTTCTGAATGAATATCTGGACGGTGCTTGTCAGATTATTTTGCGTTACGACGGAACCGTAGACAAGTTCATTGGCGATGCGATTATGAGCATTTTTAATGCGCCTTTAGCACAGCCCGACCATGCCGACCGCGCCGTTAAGTGTGCATTGGACCTAGATGCCTACGCAGAAGCTTTTAGAAAGCGCCACAACAGCCTTGGAGTGCCAATTGGAGTTACCCGTATTGGCGTGCACACAGGTGTGGCTACCGTAGGTAACTTTGGCTCTAACTCCCGCATGGACTACACGGCTTTGGGCGATACCGTGAACACCGCAGCACGCACCGAGGGCGTCAACAAGTATTTTGGAACCCGTGTGTGCTGTACTCAGGAAACGGTTTCCCAGTGCACGAGCCAAAAGTTTAAAACTATTGGAGATGTGGTTTTGAAAGGCAAAACCGAACCGGTAACTTTGTATTCACCTGTCACCCAAAAGCAGGCAGAGTCGGTGCTGTACCGGTGGTACCAAACCACCTATGAGTTGCTCAAAAATTATGATCCGTCTGCAGCTAACGCTGTGCGTGAGATGCACAAAGCGCATGCGGAAGACCCCTTGGTGAATTTTCATTTTGAGCGGGTCGAACAGGGCTTGGTTACCACGATGATTGTGATGGAAGATAAATAACGATATGCCCAAACTAGGTTTACCCAGAACTCGTGGTTTATTTGTGCTTGTGTCAGTTTGTTGGTTGAACAACGGTATTACAGAAGTATTGCCTGCAAATGTAGAACAGGCCTTGCGTCAAACCCAATCCGATATTTCGCGTTTGCGCGTACCGCAGCCTTTGCCCGTGCTTAAAAATAACGAGCTTGTGCTGCCTTTTACTAAGAAGTCAGAGAAATCCATAGATTCACAAGAAGCTGTAGTGGATGTTGCCAAGGTCAGGGTGGTTGGTAGCAGTTTTTTAACCGAAGATCAAATCAAAGCTCAGTTTGCGCCACTGCAAGGCAAGAAATTACGTTTGGATGAGTTACGTAGGGTGGCAGAACAGCTGGAAGCGTTGTATTGGAAAGCGGGTT
>CALPVM020000030.1 GCA_943327015.2 Akkermansia muciniphila | reverse complement strand
GGCGGATCCAGCGTAACCTTGAAAGCTACGCCACTGGATGGGCAGAGCAAACCATTCGACCTACAAGGTGTGGTGGGCAGCTCTGCACCGCTGGTACGCGGTCAGGAGCAGCTTACGGTCGAGTTCACAGGTTTGCGGGTCATTAACGTCGAGAATTTTGCCAATCAAGGTACTTCGGGCGTGGACGTGCGCAAAGTTGATTTGCGTCACACACTGGAGCAACGTTTAGGTGCCGCCAATAAAATTACCACCCACAAAGAGTTACGCAATGTGGGGCCGAGCGTGAGCTACAAACTGCGTGACGCAGCGGGGCAAGCACGCGAATACAACAACTACATGGTGCCGGTTGATATGGGCGATGGTGTTCCGGTGTTTTTATTGGGCATGCGCGAAACACCTGCTGAGCAATTTCGCTACATGCGTATTCCCTCCGATGACCAAGGTGGCATGGACGAATTTATGCGTTTGCGTAGTGCGCTAAATAACCCCGGGTTACGGGAACAGGCTGTTAAACGCTATGCACGCCAAGCTGTAGATGCGACCCGACCTGATTTGGCGCAACAGTTGGAAGATTCTGCAATGCGAGCCTTGGTGTTGTTTGGCACGGGAGGATTGCAAGGCATTGCCGATTTTATTGAGGCCAATGTGCCAGAACCAGATCGTGCCAAAGCGGGTGAAGTGTTGGTCCGAATTCTCAATGGCAGTTTATTTGAGCTACTGCAAGTAGCGCGTAGCCGGGTGGGGTTAAAACCTTTGGCGGTAGATGAAAAAAATCGTGCATTCATGACCCAAGCGGTGTTGGCCTTAAGTGATGTCCCCTTGTACCCAGCGCCTTTCATATTGCAACTGCAGGACTTTACCCAAGTGCAGGCGAGTGTGTTTCAAGTAGCACGAGCCCCCGGTAAAACCATTGTGTACCTCGGGTGTACCTTGTTAATTGTGGGGATATTTGCCATGCTCTACGTGCGTGAGCGGCGTTTATGGGTATGGTTGTCACCTTCGCAAAGTTTCACTGGTGCAACATCAGCCCAGATGGCCTTGTCTACCAATCGTAAAACGATGGATGTCGACCGCGAATTTGACCATTTGAAAGCCCGTTTATTGGGTTTGAAAGACTGAACCATGACTGCTTCACAAGCCAACCTATCGGCTAACAACAACCCGCAGGGCATGACCCTGAATGAAGGCTATTTTTCTAAGCGCAATGCCACAGATTGGTTATTTGCCTTGCTGGTGTTGGCGGGCGGTATCTACGCCTTTGTTAACTACCAAACTGCCATGGATGGCTACGAAAAAGCCATTTTGTTGTCCTGTATTCCGTGTGCCGTTGCACTGGGGTGGTTTTGGCGTCCATTGCAGGGCTTGATGTTTACCGTTGCTGCATTGTCACTGCTCGGAATTTCGGCTTACCAAGGCGATATTGCCAGGTCTGAAGCCGTTTTCGGCCTTAAGTACTTTTTATCCAGCCAATCTGCTATTTTGTGGATGAGTGTGCTGTTTTTTATGAGTACAGCGTTTTACTGGATAGGGGTTTTTGCCAAAAGCCAGTCCGATGCCATGCAACTGATTGCATCGCGCTTGCTCTGGGTGGCGGTAACTATGGCCTTGATTGGCACCATGGTGCGCTGGTACGAGAGCTACCTGATAGGTGCCGATGTAGGGCATATTCCGGTCAGTAATCTGTATGAAGTGTTTATTATGTTCTGCTGGATGACAGCGCTGTTTTATTTGTACTTTGAGCAGCAATATGCCACCCGTTCGCTGGGAGCATTTGTGATGTTGGTCGTCAGCGCTGCGGTAGGATTTTTACTCTGGTACACCTTGGTGCGCGAAGCCCACGAAATTCAGCCTTTGGTGCCGGCCCTCAAAAGCTGGTGGATGAAGCTGCACGTACCTGCCAACTTTATTGGCTACGGCACCTTTGCATTGGCTGCCATGGTAGCGTTTGCCTACCTCATTAAACAACAGGCTACTGAGACACGTTGGTACAAACTGGCTCCCTTGTGGATTTTGGGTATTGTGCTGTGTTTTGAGCCCATTGTGTTTCGTAAATCTCCTACGGGTGGCATGAGTGACTATTGGGCGCTTTATTTTGGAATTTCAGCGTTTATTGTTGCGGGTATTGTTCTGGCGCGTCGTCGCATTGCCGAGCATTTGCCCTCGTTTGAAGTGCTGGATGATGTCATGTACAAATCCATTGCAGTGGGGTTTGCGTTCTTTACCATTGCTACTGTCTTGGGCGCATTATGGGCGGCTGAGGCGTGGGGCGGCTATTGGAGCTGGGACCCGAAAGAAACCTGGGCGCTCATTGTGTGGCTCAATTACGCTGCCTGGCTGCACATGCGCCTCATGAAAGGTCTGCGTGGTACAGTGGCCGCGTGGTGGGCCTTGGTGGGCTTGGCCATAACCACATTTGCGTTTATTGGTGTCAATATGTTTTTGAGTGGATTGCACAGCTACGGCACTTTATAAGGAGCTACGCCATGTTGATCAAAACGTCTGCAGATGGATTCAATCACCCTCTTAGCAGTGAGATCACGCCGGCGGAGGTTTACTTTGAGCGACGCAAGTTGTTAAAAACTATCGCCGCTAGCGCATCAGGTGCTGCTATGGCAGGATGGGCATCACGTTCTGCGCAAGCCCAGGGCGCTTCATGGGGAGCCGCTCCCGGCAAGCTGGTTGCATTGCCATCGCGCGCTACATCGGTCAGCGGTGCAACTAGCATGGAAAAAGTAACGCTCTATAAAGACGCCAGCACCTATAACAACTTTTACGAATTCGGTACCGATAAGTCTGATCCCGCTGCCAACGCCCATACCCTAAAAACCCGTCCTTGGTCGGTGGACATTGAAGGTCTGGTCAAAAAGCCGGGTAAATTTAACCTGGAAGATTTGCTCAAACTCAGCCCGATGGAAGAGCGTATTTACCGGCTGCGTTGTGTCGAAGGCTGGTCGATGGTTATTCCGTGGGTAGGTTATTCGTTATCTGAGTTGATCCGCCGTGTAGAGCCATTGGGTAGCGCTAAATTTGTACAGTTTGTTACCTTGGCCGACCCCAAAACCATGCCCTTTGTGGGTTCGCGCGTACTCGATTGGCCCTATCTGGAAGGGCTGCGACTCGATGAAGCCATGCACCCGCTCACACTTCTGGCATTTGGTATGTACGGTGAGGTTTTGCCCAACCAAAACGGTGCTCCAGTACGCTTGGTGGTGCCGTGGAAATATGGCTTTAAAAGTGCCAAAAGCATTGTCAAAATCCGCTTTACCGACAAGCAGCCTGCAACCGCTTGGAATAAATCTGCACCCGGCGAATATGGTTTTTATTCCAACGTCAATCCTTTAGTAGATCATCCGCGCTGGAGTCAGGCCAGCGAGCGCCGCATTGGTGAAGATGGTTTGTTTGCACGTAAGCGCAAAACCCTGATGTTCAACGGTTACGAGGCACAAGTGGGTTCGCTGTACGCAGGCATGGATTTGCAAAAATTTTATTAATCTATGTCGAACCACGGCGCCTTGAACATGTTGTTGGCGCGTGCTTGGGTTAAGCCACTGGTCTTTATTTCGTGCCTTGTGCCATGTGGATGGTTGTTGTGGGCTGCTGCATTCAATCAATTAGGAGCCAACCCCGCCGAAGCTCTGATTCGTTCTACCGGCGACTGGACATTGCGCTTCTTGTGCTGTGCTCTGGCTGTAACGCCCATGCGCATTCAGTTTTCTTTGCCACAGTTGGCGCGTTTTAGGCGCATGTTGGGCTTGTTTGTGTATTTTTACGCACTATTGCACCTTTCGGCTTATGCTTGGTTGGATCAAGGTTTTGTAGTCGCAGACATAGCCCGGGATATTGCCAAGCGTCCGTTTATTTTGGTCGGTTTTTTGGTGGTAGCATTGCTCACGCCAATGGCGGCTACATCGTTCCAGGTGGCTATGCGTTGGATGGGTGCTAAGCGATGGCAACTGTTACACCGCTTGGTGTATGGTGTAGCTGTGTTGGCGCTGTTGCACTTTTTCTGGATGCGCGCTGGCAAAAACGACTTTGCTGAGGTCGTCGTTTACGCCTGCATCATTGCTGTTTTATTGGGCTGGCGTTTAATCCGGCGTTTTCGACGCTGGAGGTAGAACCTCGCCACGTAGCAAGTCTTGTAATGTGTCACGCGTACGTACAACGTGGGCTGTTGCACCGTCCACTAGCACCTCTGCAGCACGGGGGCGGGCGTTGTAGTTGCTGGCCATGCTCATGCAATAGGCGCCAGCAGACAATACCGCCAGTTGGTCACCTGCTTGAACCGCCAATGGTCGGTCACGGCCTAGCCAGTCACCACTTTCGCAAACCGGTCCCACCACATCGTACACAACTTCTTGTTGGGTCGCGCTGCTTTGCTGCACTGGCACAATGCCGTGGTAGGCTTGGTACATGGCAGGGCGGGGCAGGTCGTTCATGGCCGCATCCACAATGCAGAAGTTTTTTTGCTCCCCGGGCTTGGTGTACAGCACTTCGGTAATACACACGCCCGCATTACCCACCAAAGAACGTCCGGGCTCAATCATCAGCTTGCGCTTGCCAAAGCCGCGGACATCCAGTTTTGTCAGTAGCTTGTTCCAAAGCGCATCCGCTTCTGGGGGTGTGTCGCCCTGATAGTTAATACCCAGGCCACCACCAAAATCAATGTGCTCCAGCGGAATACCTGCCGCTTCAATGGTTTCCACCAAGTCCAATACTCTGTCCATGGCGTCCAGATAGGGGCTTTCCAGCGTAATTTGAGAGCCTATATGGCAGTCAATACCCACTACGTGCAGACCCGGCAACGATGCGGCGCGCTGGTAAGTGGCCAGTGTGCGTTCGTGTGCAATGCCAAATTTATTGCCTTTTAAACCCGTAGAAATATAGGGGTGCGTTTGCGGATCCACATTCGGATTAACGCGAATACTGACTGGTGCCCGCACATTCGTGGATAATGCCACTGCATTGAGCACTTCCAATTCAGCTTCGCTCTCCACGTTAAAGCAACCAATGCCGGCTTCAAGCGCAGTTCGCATCTCTGCACGGGTTTTACCCACACCTGAAAATATTACTTTGGAAGCTTCACCGCCGGCAGCCAGCACCCGCGCCAGTTCTCCGGCAGACACAATGTCAAAACCGCAACCTGCTTGGGCAAATACCTGCAGTACGCCCAGCGTCGAGTTAGCCTTCATGGCATAACAAATTTGGGCGTTGCGTCCGGCAAAACCGCGTTGGTAGGCTGCCAGTGCAGCCAGCATTGAGGCTTTGGAGTAGACAAACAATGGTGTGCCTAGTTGATTAGCCAATGGGGCTAAGTCGCATTGCTCTACGTGCAATGTTCCGTTTGAATAGTGAATATAAGGATGGCCAGGCAACATGTTGGTAATTAAGGGTTAACAGAGGATTGTGGTGTCGGTGTGGTAGCCGCTGGTACATCAGGTAAATACAGTGCACCCGTTTGCCCGCACGCAGCTAGATTGAGCACACTTGCACCAAGGATAATCAGGCTGCTTAAAATTTGTATTAATTTCATCATGGATAAATTGTAATGACCGACCCAGAGTTTTTAGACCTTGCCGAAAATTTGCTGTGTTCCATTGAGGCTACTTGCGACAAAATTAATGAAGAAACCGATGTTGATATAGATAACCAACGTGTCGGAGGAATGGTCACCATGACCTTTGCCAACCGCAGCCAGATCATCATCAATCTGCAAAAACCCCTGCACGAGGTATGGTTGGCGGCCAAAGCCGGTGGGTATCACTACCGGTTTGTCGATGGCCAATGGCAAGATACCAAAGGCCAAGCGGAGTTTTATACTGCGTTGTCTGATCAGGCCAGTGCCCAATCCGGACAACGCTTGGAATTTAGACCATCCTAATTCTTGAATAAGTCCAGAATTTTCTGTTTTTCTTCAACCGGAGGGCTGGTTTCGCTTGTGGTGGCAGCACCGTCATCTTTGGTTCCAACTTCGGTAACGCCTGCTCCTTTAGCATATTCGTCATAGTACCACTCACCACTTTGGAACACCACTCCCTCCGGAGCTGGTGGTTCTGTAATGGATACTCCCTGTAGCGCAGTTTCCATGTAACTAATCCATATGGGTAAACTCAGGCCACCACCCGTTTCGCGGTCACCTAATTTTCGTGGTGTATCGTACCCAATCCATGTAACTGCGGTTAATGTGGGCTGATACCCTGCAAACCAGGTATCCATTGCATCGTTGGTAGTGCCGGTTTTTCCATACAAATCACGACGCTTTAACATCGATTGCGCGCGTGCGGCAGTGCCCGATCGGGTCACCTCTTGTAACAGTTGCGACATCATGAAGGCGTTGCGGCTGTCAATGGCTCTATCGTTTTCAGACAAAACCGGAGGCTTAGATTCAACCAATACTTTGCCGCGTTGCTCGGTTACTTTGGAAATAAGCCACGGATTGACTCTGTAGCCTCCATTGGCAAACACTGAGTAACCTACCGCCATTTGCATGGGTGTAACAGAACCTGCACCCAGTGCCATGGTCAGGTAGGGTGGATGCTTGGCTGCTTCAAAACCAAATCGGGTAATCCAGTCCTGGGCATAAGGTGCCCCAATCGATTGCAAAATTCGGATCGACACCATGTTTTTTGATTTAGCCAGCGCACGGCGCATAGTCATTGGACCGTCAAACGTGGCATCGTAGTTTTTGGGCTCCCACGGCTCACTTCCTGTGGTGCCAGCATCAAAAAATAGGGGAGCATCGTTAATCACAGTGGCAGGGGTAAAGCCTTTTTCCAGCGAAGCAGAATAAATAAACGGCTTGAAGCTTGAGCCAGGTTGACGCCAAGCTTGTGTCACATGGTTGAACTTGTTTTTGGCAAAGTCAAATCCACCCACCAGAGACTTAATGGATCCATCCCGTGGGTCAAGTGCAATAAAAGCACCTTCCACTTCAGGCAGTTGGGTAAGTTCCCAGCCACCTTTGGCAGTCTTGGCAATGCGAACTACAGCGCCGCGCCGGATTTTGATGTTGGGAGGTGCCTTGTCAGACAGTCCGGATTGAACTGGCTTGATGCCATCACCAGTGATCTCTAAAACCTCACCACTTTGGCGTACCAGTCTGACCTTTTTAGGTTCAACATCTAAGACAACGGCTGATAATAAATCGCCATTATCTGGATGTTCCTCGAGTGCATCGTTGATTATTTCGTCAGACTCTTCTACATCGGCGGGCAGAGAAACAAATTTTTCCGGTCCACGGTACACTTGGCGCCGCTCGTAGTCCATGATTCCTCGCCGCAAAGCCCTGTAAGCTGCATTTTGGTCTTTTGCAACAATGGTGGTGTAAACATTCAGGCCGCGCGAGTAGGTTTCATCACCATATTGCGCATACATGAGTTGCCGCACCATTTCTGTGGCAAATTCAGCGTGCACGGGCGTGTCGCGCAGGCTATTTTTATACACCAGCTCCTGTTTCTTAGCGTCTGTTCCTTCTGCCTCGGTAATGAACTTGTTTTCCACCATTCGGTTGATGATGTGCAACTGGCGTGACCGCGCCCTTTTGGGGTTGGAAATCGGGTTGTAGAGTGAAGGAGCTTTAGGTAGGCCAGCCAACATGGCCGCTTCTGCAATCGTAATGTCCCTCAATGGTTTGCCGAAATACGTTTCTGATGCAGCGGCAAAACCGTAAGCCCGGTTACCCAGAAAAATCTGGTTCATGTAAATTTCCAGAATCTGATCTTTAGTGAGCAAATGTTCCAGCTTGAAGGTCAGTAGAATTTCATAAATTTTGCGGGTAAAAGTTTTTTCAGAGCTCAAATACACATTGCGTGCGACCTGCATGGTAATGGTCGATGCCCCTTGACTTTTTGCTTTTCCCACGTTCGCCAGGCCGGCACGCACAATGCCGACGTAATCCACTCCACCATGCTCATAAAAGCGGGCGTCTTCAATGGCCAGAATAGCATTGACCATCACCTTGGGAATATCTTGAATAGGTGTGAGGTGGCGACGCTCTTCACCAAACTCACCCAACAGCTCGCCGCCAGCAGCAAAAACCCGTAGGGGCAGTTTGGGGCGGTAATCCGATAAATCGGAAATATCCGGTAAATTTGGAAAAGCCACCGCCATCGCCATGGCAATGACCATGCCAAGGGACAGAGCGCCAGCTACGGCCAGACCAATGCACCAAAAAAGGAGGGTCATAATCCAATGCCGTTGGGGTGCCAGCGAAGGATCTGGTGTTGGTGGGGACGATGAACTCTCGGATGTATTTGTCATAAAAATGGAGATAGAACCAGCAGCATTATAAAAAGCTCAAAATAAGCAATCAAAGCTTGAAAGCTTCACTTGAAGGGTGAAAATCGCTATTCTGGTATCTAAATGCAAGGGTTTTTACTAGTAGTCTGTCTAAATGTTAGCTTATTACAACGGTTAAACTAGAATCGTAGAAAAATAGTCTTTGCGGTCTAAAACTAGAACTGTTAGGATTACACGGTGTGATTTTTGTTCGTTTTAATTTGCTTGTGCTCATTTTCAGGGGAAGCTTTTGATCTCATTGGGGTCGTTATTCAGTCGCCAGCCCGCACCTTTGTTGGGTTTGGATTTAAGTTCCTCCAGCGTCAAACTGGTGGAGTTAGGTAAAAACAAGACCGGTCAATTGGTGCTTGAGCGTTTCGCCATGGAGCCGCTGGAACAAGGCTGGATCATTGACGGCAACATTGAGAAATTCGATGAAGTCGCTGAAGCTATTCGCCGTTTGATTAAAAAAAGCGGCACCAATGTACGTAATGTTGCTTTAGCACTACCACCATCTGCTGTAATTACCAAAAAAATCAATATTCCTGAAGGGTTGTCAGACGCAGAAATGGAGCAGCAGGTAGAAGCCGAGGCCAATCAGTACATACCGTTTCCGCTGGATGAGGTAAGCCTCGATTTTTGTGTTATTGGTCCCTCCCTCACATCTCTTGGAGATGAGGAGGTGCTGATTGCCGCATCACGTCGCGAGAAGGTTCAAGATGTTCAGGGGCTGGCCGAGGCGGCCGGCTTAGTGCCTGTTGTGCTTGATATCGAATCCTATGCATCGCGTCTTGCCGCTTCACGATTATTTGAAAAACTTCCAGGGCAGGGCAAGGGTCTCATCATTGCTTTGTTTGAAATTGGTAGTCAAACCACCAGCATGCAGGTTATGCGTGATGACGAGGTGTTGTACGACCGCGATCAGGCGTATGGTGGCGCACATTTGACCCAACAAATTGTTCGCCATTACGGATTTTCTCAAGAAGAAGCCGAGTTAAAAAAACGCAATGGTGAACTTCCTGAAGATTACGAAAGTGCGGTGTTGAAACCCTTTGTCGAAGTCATGGTGCAAGAACTAGGCCGTGCTTTGCAATTTTTCTTTACTAGCACACCACATAACAAAGTCGATTACGTCATGCTAGCAGGTGGGTCGGCCAGTGTGGCAGGTTTGACCGAATCCGTAACGCACCATACGTCGTTTCCCTGTGTTTTGGTCAATCCGTTTGATGGTATGGAAATATCAGATAGCGTGCGCGTTAAACGCATGAACCGCGAGTCATCTTCTTACCTTACCTCTTGTGGCTTGGCTTTGCGGAGATTCACTCTGTGATACTTATTAATTTACTACCGCATCGCGAAGCTGCACGAAAACGTCGCAGGGAAGTTTTTTATGTATTGCTGGGGTTGAGCGCAGCAGTTGGTGTCGTGATCTCGGTAGCTTTTTTTCTATGGTTTTCTACGGCTATAACTATTCAGCAAAAAACCAATGCGGCTATAGATGCTGAAATCAAGGTTCTTGAAAATCAGATCAAAGACATAGCTGGATTGGAGACTGAAATTGCTGCATTGCGTGCACGTCAGCAAGCGGTTGAAGACTTGCAGTCTGACCGAAACTTGCCAGTGCACTTGTTAACAGAATTGGTCAATCAATTGCCTGATGGCGTATATATCACCAAAATGGTACAAGCCGACCAGCAAGTTTCCATCAATGGCATAGCCCAGAGTAACGAGCGTGTTTCTGAATTGCTGCGTAATCTTGCAAACAACACACCTTGGTTTACAAAGCCTGAGTTGGTCGAAATTGTTGCGGGTATGGTTCCGGTAACGCCGCGCGAGCAAAGACGTGTTGCCAACTTCAGCATTAAAGTTAAACTAGTTCGAGCCAGCGAGGCCGAAAAAGCAGTACCCAAAGCGGATGTTGCTGCTCAGCCGGTTACTGCTTCACCTGCGCCAGCTACACCAGTATCGCCTCCTGTAGTGGCGGCTTCAGCTACCGCACCCTAAGAGGTAATGTATGAATCTTAAAATACCTACCTCCATCGATTTTGAAGACCTACAAGAGAAAATTGTCGGTCAATTTTCTAACCTTGACCCCAAAGACCCTGCCGCTTGGCCTGAAATACCCCGTTATAGTTTGCTAGCTGCAACCGCGATTGGTGTCTTTGCTGTTTTATGGTTTGCGTGGATTAGCACTTCGCAGTCCACACTGTCCCAGGAGCGAGATCAGGAAATTGCATTACGCGCTGATTACAAAACTAAGCTGGGTAAAGCAGTTAACCTAGATGTACTAAAAAAACAACGTGAGCAGGTGCAGCAATACGTAATACAGCTTGAAAAACAGCTCCCTAGCAAGGCTGAAATGGATGCACTGTTAACTGACATCAATCAGGCAGGTCTTGGCCGCAATTTGCAGTTTGAACTTTTCAGGCCAGGGCAGGTAGAGGTTAAAGAGTATTACGCTGAGCTACCGATTGTGATTAGGGTTACCGGCCGCTACCATGACATAGCTGCATTTGCATCAGATGTGGCGTATTTATCGCGTATTGTTACCTTAAACAACATAACTATTGTTCCCAAAAACGATGGCTCACTGACCATGGATGCTACAGCTAAGACATTCCGCTATCTTGATAAAGATGAAGTGTCTGCTCAGCGCAAGGTAAGCGGTGGCAAGGGGGCGAAGAAATGAAGTCCTTTTATGGAGTTATAGTAGTTTTGGGGTCTGTGCTGGTTGCTGGGTGTGGTGGATCTAGCGAAGATGAGGCTGTTCGCTGGATGGCTGATGAGCGAAATCAGACCCAACCAAAAGTTCCCCCAATACCTGAGCCAAAACAGTTTGTTCCTAAGTCCTACGACAATGCGGCGGCTACGGAGCCGTTTAGTAATCAAAAATTGACCCAGGCTTTAAAACGTGACACATTGCAGTCAACAAATTCTGCCCTTGTAGAGCCAGAATTGGCACGCAGAAAAGAACCATTAGAGTCCAACACCCTTGATACCATGTCAATGGTAGGCAGCATTATTAAAAATGGTCAACCCGTAGCTTTGATCAAAATTGATAGTTTGCTCTACCAAGTCAAACAAGGCAATTACCTTGGCCAAAATTATGGCCGAGTTACAAAAATAACTGAAAGCGAAGTAACACTCCGCGAAATTGTGCAGGATTCAACAGGTGAGTGGATTGAACGCACTTCATCACTGCAACTGCAAGAGGTAAGCAAATGAATAATCAAATTCTGCAAAAGGGCATGCGTATGTGGCATCGTTGGCTAGTGGTATGTGCAATATTTTTTTCAGGTTTTGTGCAGGCGCAAACATCCATACAGGCGGTCAGTGCTTCGGTTCAGGGAGGCTCTGAAGTTATAAGAATCGACTTGTCGCAAGCTCTAACTGCGCTACCCAATGGTTTTGTCATTCAATCACCCGCGCGAATTGCATTAGATTTTCCTGGTGCTACCAATGGATTAGGACGCTCAACCGTTGACATTAATCAAGGCAACCTCAAGTCTGTGAGTGTTGTGGAGGCTGCCGATCGCACCCGTGTGGTTGTTAACCTCAAGCTTCCTGCTACTTATCGGGCAGAAATTGATGGTAATTCGCTCTTGGTTATTGTTGATTCATCTACCAGCATAGCAGCATCTGCTTCCGCTACCCCTGATTTTGCTGAAGAGCGAAAGCGTGACGTAACGCCACTCAAAGACCTCGATTTCCGTAAAACTTCAGAGGGTGCAGGTCGAGTAGTGGTAAGTTTGGCTAAAAGTCAGGTTTCTGCAGATATACGTCAACAGGGGCAGTTTTTGGTGGTTGACTTCCTGAAGTCAAGCTTGCCCGAAGGCTTGCGTCGCCGTTTAGATGTAACGGATTTTGGTACCCCTGTCAAAACTGTAAGTTCAACACAAGTGGGTGATCGAGTTCGTGTAATTATAGAACCTACGGGCCAGTGGGAGCATAGTGCCTACCAAACAGAAGAACAGTTTGTTGTCGAAGTAAAAGAGGTTAAAGCTGATCCACAAAAACTGACCCAAGGCATTGGCTACAACGGTCAAAAGTTGTCTTTGAACTTCCAAAATATTGAAGTTAGATCTTTGTTGCAAGTGGTCGCTGACTTTACCAACTTCAATATTGTTACTTCTGATTCAGTATCGGGTTCTGTGACCCTTCGCTTGCAAGATGTGCCGTGGGATCAGGCGCTGGATATTATTTTGCAGGCCAAAGGTTTGGGTATGCGTAAAAACGGCAATGTGATTTGGGTCGCACCCAAAGATGAAATTGCTGCCAAAGAAAAATTGGATTTGGAGTCGGCAGCATCAGTGCAGAGTCTTGAGCCGCTACGTACCCAATCATTCCAAATTAACTATGCCAAGGCTGCAGATATTGCAGCTCAACTTGCAGCTACCGGTTCATCAACCTCTGCCAGTGCCCGTATTTTGAG
>CALPVM020000029.1 GCA_943327015.2 Akkermansia muciniphila | reverse complement strand
GACCGGTCCTTTACCTAAATCACCGGCAAAAGGCGCCAGCGACAACTCCAAAGCACCATGCAACGCATTGTCTGAAGAAAAGTTGACCGCAGTGCCATCAGGCATTACTGCTTCGAGTTGTAGCACCCGCACCGTGCCTGCCGCTAGCAAACCAAAATCAATTTTCAGCTTACGAATACCCCAGCAAAATGGAGCAGCCAACAAGGTGTGCAATGCCACCAATGCATCTGTGCGCCCGGAAGTCTGTTGAAAGTGCTGAGGTGACAGAAGCATGCCTTCGTGCCACTGAATTCTTTCTTCCACCATAAACTGTTTAGACATAATTTAACTCCGCGGGGAGGCAAACAACCATCAAGGAATTCATACGAAACTTCATAGGTTTATTTTGTATTGGTAGTCACAACGGTGAATGTTTTGGTAAGCAATTGGATCAGCAACTGCCCCTGCAACGGATCAACACGCATCCGATGCTCACCCGGAGTCAAATAATTGGCAAATACTATTGTTCCCACTTGACGCTTTTGCAAAAACATGTCCTGCTTAAGTTGCAGAGTTTGGCCAGGCACCAGCTCAGCCGTCTGAAAACTCAGGCTCTTGGGGAAAGTTTTTAACAAATCATCACGCGTAGCAAACCATTTTGCGGCAGACATATTTTGCACCAAGCCCAGGGTTTCTTCGTCGTGCAACATAACCACGTCCACCGCGATTGCACTGTTTAAGTTGGCATCCACATCTGCTGCCACCGTGACACTGTTCCACGCAAGATAGCTGCCTGCGGGAACAACCCCCTTGAATGTACTTCCACTTGAACCGCAACCAGTCAAGACAAAAAACACCACGGACATCAATAAGTATTTATAGTTCATTGTATTTAGATGCGACTAACGCATGCCTACACCAACGCCCAACATAACCAGCAAAATTGCCATCAGCAGGAAACAACCCAACGCCAATAATAGGGTGTTGAATGTAAAAATAAAACGTACCTTATGCTCAACCTTGTTGCCAAAATTGGCTTGCGATTCCAACCGCTCAGAGGGCAAACCTTGCGACACCAAAACAATCAACACGCAACCCAACATCAACGATAGTAAGCTTCTTGGCCCCTCACAAAGATGGTCAATTGCTACGAATAAAGCGAGCCCGGCTTCTACGGGCAATTGCAATGTGTGCAATACAACGCTGGCAAAACCGACAACAGCCACACCACTGTGTCCTGCAGACACAAATGCCGCAAGCGAAGCTGCCAGACAGATCAAGACAAAACTTTCCAGATCCAGTGCCTGTCCGTACATATTGCCGATAAATACTGCAACAGCCGCAAAATACAATGCAGCACCGGAACGCATAAAAACCGATGCAGCAGGAACCACAAACTCCACGACGCCGCGGCTATAGCCAAGCCTGTAACTCATGGCATGAATGGTGTCTGGAATACTTGCAGTTGCGTTAGATGAAGTCAGACTTATAAGCATGGGCGTCTTCAACGCAGAGACCACCGTGTAAAAAGATAGTTTTGTTTTATGACTGATAAAGAAGACCGCCACACCGGAAATAGCCAATGCCATACCCGCATACACTGCTATAAAACTACCCAAAGCATTCAAGCTTGCTGGCGTGGCTGTTGCCGCGAAATATGCCGACATAGCAAACACCAAGAGCGGAATAAAAACGTTAACCTGCGAAATAATTAACTCCAGCGCACGGTATATTCCATCCAGAATATCCATAAAAGCTGCAGCCTTCTTTTTATCAGCCCATGCGGTACCCATACCCAAAATAATGGTGCAAATTAAAATTCCCAAAATTTTGCCCTCTGTCAGAACTTTAAAAAAGTTCTGCGGCACCATGGCAGCCCATTGCGTTACCGAGTTTTGGTTGGGTTGCTCTTTAGCAAAAAACTCCATCCTTGCGTCTACCGTTTCACCACCTGCTGATTGCACTACATTGCCTAGGTAATGTAGTTTTTCCTGATCCATCTGCTGCCCTAAGCCTAACAGACTGGCCAATACAACCCCCGCTAACGAACACAAGGTAACAATAACGACTGCATACACCGCAATCATTAAAAATCGGGACAAGGGCTTGGGTAACTGCAAAGTTCTTTTCAAACCAAAAAGAGTAATCACCACCAACAGCGGAAAGGCTGCAAGATTGATAAATGACATATACAACTGTCCTACCAACCATGCCGCCTGACTTAAGAACGGCATAAACCAGCCAGCAACGCCCCCTGCCAAGGCACACACCAGCAGAGCTAAAGGGCTATTGGCAATGAACCTTAAGAGTCCCATCCCAACCTATTCCAGCCTCGTATCAAGGCATACTCCACGCTAGCGCGCGCTAACTCCAGTGTGCTGTCTAGCAAGGTAAGACCCTGAACATCCGCGTATTGGGCCGCGATAGGCAGCTCATTGTTACCAAGTATCAAAGTACTGGCACCATGGTCAGCCGCCTCCTTGCACGCCATAGAGAGGTAATGCCCGCCACGTTCAAAATTTCCAGCCTTGATTTCGCGGATGCAATCGTTGATGGCCAGTTGACCGCGCTGTGCCTCAGGCAGCAAATAAGGAATCTCCTTGGACTCAAGTTCGCGCTGGTAAATGCCGCATGCCAATGCTCCTTCGGTGGCAAAAATTGCCACCTTTGACACTCCATCGCTAATGATGGCCTCTACAGCAACCTTAGCTATGTGCAACACCGGCGCTTTACTGGCTTGGCATAAAGCTTCAAACCAATGGTGTGCCGAATTACAGGGTATGACTACCACACCGGCAGCCACGTTATTGAGCAACTCAATGCCCTCTAGTAGCTGCGGGAGTGGGTTTTTACCATTACCCAAGATGGCGTCAGAGCAATCGTGCACATGAGGCAGGTTGGCCACAATAACCGGTATGTGCTCCTGGTCTCGCGACGCAGGCGTGAGCTTTACAAGCTTGTCCATAAAGTCTACCGTTGCCAACGGCCCCATGCCGCCCAATACACCGATGCGCGCCATTTTCTTTACCTTTAAATTTTGAGAGGTCTAGGACTAATTAAAGCAACTGCGGCAGAGTTACCAATCACGTTGACCAATGTGCGAAGCATGTCACATAAAGGATCTACAGCCACAAACAAAATAAAGGCGGCCTCGAATGGCAAACCCAGATAGCTGCAAGTAAGCCCGACCAACGAAACGGTAAGCAAGCCAGTCATGCCAGCAGAAGCAAAACCAGCCAAAATAGAGGCAGACGCGACCACCGCCAGCTCAGAAGGGCCGAGCGACTTACCGTAGAGCTGGGCAATAAAAATAGTTGCAGCTACGTAGTACACCACAGGCCCGATGCGTAACAACGAAATACTCAACGGCACCACTAACTCTACTCGGGAGCGGGCAAAGCCCAATCGGTCTGCCAGACTTTCAATCATGCTGGGCATACAAGTTGGGCTGCTGCGCGTGGCCAATGCCAAGGCAAAGGGCGCCTCAAGTGCAGCCAAGGTTTCTCCAAAAGTTGCATTGGAGCGTTTCCAAACAATCACCGAAGCAATAGCCAACACAATCAGGGCAGCCACAGAGAACGCCAGCACAAACTGCGCCATGGCCTGCAACGGCCCGACTCCGGTTTTCGCCATTTGTGCAGCACTCATGGAAAACAAAATCAGTGGCAGCGGGTAGTTTAACCAACGCATCAGAATTTGGCAGGCGTTGTAAATCGTTTCGAGGGTTTGGGTCAAACCATCCGACACGCGGGCAGGCACACGACCGACCGCAAAACCAAACAACATGGCAAACACCAAGGTCTTGAGAGCGTCGCCGGTAGCCAGTGCAGAGAAAATATTGGAAGGCACCATGCTTACCAGTACCTGCACAAAACTAACGCTCTTAACGGGCTCATCCACACCGTTCAGAGCCATCACTGTGTCACTGGAGCTCATGTCGTTTCCAACAATTTTACCGAAAGTTGCCATTTGCTCGGGAGACAAATCTGCCCCGGGCTTAAACACCAACATGGTCACGACACCAATCATAGCCACCGACACAAAGAATGCGATGAACACCACGCCCACCCGCTTCATGAGTACTGCAGAACCACCCTCTCTAAATAAGCGTTGCAAGCTGAAAATAACCGCAGAAACCATAAATGGTAGTGCAATCATTTTCAATAAATCGACATAAATGTCGCCCACAAAACTTATTGACAAACTAAAGGCCGGCGCATAAACGCCCATTAAAAAACCCAAGCCAAGGCTTAAAAAGATCACCCAAGGATTGAGTGCTAATGTGTATAGCTTTTCTGAATTCATTTGTATTCCTTAATAATTAGGGCTTGCTCTTTTCAAGAGCATTCAACACCTTGTCGATCGTGAGTTTTTTGTTACTTTGATTCAGGTACAAATTTACATAATTAAGTAAAGCATCGTCTGTTAAACCCACCGCAATCGCCAAGGGGTCGTCCAGATCTTTAAAAGTAACGGTACGCAATGTCAAGGAAGCGGTAGGGTCGGCGCGCAACACACGTTTAACCTCGAATTCATCGCGGTAAGCGGCCATGATCTCGCCTTTTTCAACCGCCTTCAACACCTCAGCCCAAGAAGCGTACTCCTTGATTTCAGCATTGGGAAAGTAGCGTTTGGCATAGTCTGTCCAAGACGATTTGGCAATCATGCCAATACTTCCCTTGAACTGGCGTATAGCCACGGGCAAGGTACGGTCACGAGCGTACTCGGCAAACCGAACGCGGTTCAATATAAAGCCATGGCTTAATGTCAGATAAGGCGTGGAGAAGTGCACTTTTTGAGCACGCGCCAATGTGCTTGATAGCTTGCTAATACCAAGGTCTGCCTCTTGACGCGACACAATATCAACGACTTCGTTAAAGCTTTTAGCTGAACGATCAAATCGGACAGTGACATTGAGCTCCTTGGCGATGTCTTTGGCGATGTCAATTTCCAGCCCCACCAATTCGTTATTTTTAACATAAAAGAAAGGAGGAGTATCCATGGCAACAAGCGCCACTATCAACTCGCCGCGGTTCACAATGCGCGCGATATCAGGCGCAATCATGCGTCCATCAGCCGCTTGCACCAAGGTACTGACTGGTTTTGGCGGTACGCTTTTGGCTGCACTAAGTGCAGGCGCTGCTGCTGGTTTTGGCGTTACTGGGTTACTTGCAGTAACGACAAAAGATGCACTTAGACCAACCGCCAAACATGCGGCTTTTAGCCAGGAAAAACCCGGGCGCCTTACATTTTTAAGAAGTGTGGGTACGAACATTCATAAGTCCTTTATTAAGATTTTGGCAAAGCCGGAGCAGGCTCAATATTTACGGGCACTGGAGGCAATTTAACTGCTGGCACATTGAGCCCAGGCAGCGAAATTGGTGAGGTATTTGTTACTGAATATTTTTTACCAATTTCAACACCTAGCAAAAAAAGAAGAATACATAGAAGACAAAAGCAAATAATGATGATTGCGATCATCCGTTGGGTCAGCGTTAAAGTGTATTGCATATCTCGATATTTTTTAACGTTTATGGAATCATAGTGGTGAATTGTCCGGGCACCAATATTTGAATGACCCCACCCCACATACACATCAGCTTTGACGAATTATTAAGGGCTGGCATATTGCCAATTAACACGGTTGGCGCCCCCGGCACCCAAGGTGCCATAGTCATAGGAATACACGGCATGGGCGTCAATGCACCTAAAGCTGCTGCGGTAGCCGCAATTACCATGGGATTGGCCATGCTGTTACACATACCAAAAGGGGGGACATTCATCATGGGTTTGTTGTCCATGATGTTGGCAGCTGGGGCTCCTGTCATGGTGCGATTCAGTGGCAGCACCGACAAGGTACTGGGCGCCACTCCAAACGGGCACTTCAACATCGCTCCTGAACAGGCTTGTATTCCCATAATTTATCCTTTCACCCATTTTTCTAGGCGCTGCATCACATTGGCCAGCCCGGCATCACCCTCTACCTCGCGGCCCTTCTGATCAAATCGCTTGGGCTTTGCCAAGGGCTTCCCCGCTTTGTAGATTATCTCTTCCATTTTTTTTCCATTGGGCCA
Organism: Akkermansia muciniphila; assembly: GCA_943327015.2. Lineage (GTDB taxonomy): Bacteria > Pseudomonadota > Gammaproteobacteria > Burkholderiales > Burkholderiaceae_C > Allorhodoferax. The sequence continues at coordinate 7,160 of CALPVM020000029.1, read as the reverse complement.
ATAACGGGTAAGCAGACCCTCGGGCACATTGTTTTTAAAGTGGGTTTTTTGCACCACAGCACCCTCTCGGTCGTAGTCGATGGATGGTCCATTCAACATATCCTTGCTGTATTGTGCACGCCGTATTAACTGGCCTTCATTCATAAAGAGTGCCTCGCCTTCCAACTCCCCTTGGCGGTATATTTGCCGGGTAGTGAGGTCACCTGCTTCTGAATAGGTTTTTGTTTCACCTTGTAAGACACCAGCAACAAAGGTTTGCTCCATCATCAGCCGACCTTGGTGGTACACCTTGGTCAACCCTTCTTGCTTGCCGTCACGGTATTGCGCTTCTTGCACCAACTTACCTTTGTCGTCAAACAGTTTGAGAAAGCCGTGCAATACACCATTCTTGTAGTTGGCCTGCACGACGGGTTTTTTGTTTTCCCCGTACTGCACCAATTCGCCATGCAGCACGCCTTCTTGCAACGTTGCCTGATCCATAGCTTCAGCAGCGACAGAGTCGGCATTAGCTGACTTAGTGTCTTTGGTTGTGGTGGGGGCAGTGGTAGTAGCCATATCAGTTGATCTTTACCAGTCCGCCCTTGACGGTCAACATGCCGCCGCCATCCACCGTTTGCATTGCAGAGGCTTTGTTATTGATCATTGCTCCTTTGTTATCCAGTGTAGTTCCAGCTTGGTTGGTAAGCCCCATCCCCGCTTTATTAGTTAATGATGTCCCAGCTTGGTTGGTAAGCGAAGTGCCACCCTTGTTAGTCAGTGCCGTTCCAGCTTGGTTGGTGAGGGCAGTACCTGCTTTATTGGTGAGCGCGGTACCTGCTTCAACCGCGACGGTCGTTCCAGCCTTGATACTAATGGAGCCACCTGCTTCTATCGTGATATTGCCAGTTACCTTGAGGGTAAAGTTACCCGTTACCTCGTGCTTGAAGTCCGCCTTGTTGGTATGCGTTTCGTTACCAGTAATGGTAAGGGTACGTGTGCCTTTAACGTTATGGGTTTCTTTACCCGTTTGCACATCCACTGTACGATCACCTTTTTTAATAGTGTGAACTTCTTTGCCTTTTGTCAACGTGGTGGTTAAGTCGTTTTCGATTTCAATTTTCATATCCTTTTGGGCATGAAAATACAGCTCCTCGGAGTCCTTTTTGTCTTCCATCCGAATTTCATTGCCTGCCGTTCCTGACTTAGAAGAACGCGACTTGATGGTGGACTGTGTCTGCATACTAGGCAGCGTGACTGGTGTGGTGTTGGTACCGTTGTAAACACAACCCGTAACCAAGGGGCGATCTGGATCGCCATCCACATAACTGACCACTACCTCTTGCCCAACACGCGGAAGGAACAAAGCACCCCAACTGACACCCGTCCACATTTGAGACACACGCACCCAGCAGGAGCTTTTGTCGTCTTTCACGCCCACCCGATCCCAATGGAATTGAACCTTGATGCAGCCGTTTTTATCCGTCCAAATTTCCTCGCCCTTGGGACCGACGACCAGGGCAGTGTGGCTGCCTGCCACCCGTGGGATGGGTGTTATTCGTGGCGGCCTAAAGGGCACCGTGGCATCAAAGGCTTCAAAACCGTTGGTGTAGTGGCCATTGCTGGCAGAGTGGTTAACAACACGCACAACCAGCGATTTATTGATTGACGTACGCGGGTGCTTTGACAGGGTAAATTTTTTACCCGCAGAGAGAGGATAACAATAACTGGTGCCACGACAGACCCCTACATTGACCTGACTGGCTTCGTTACGTACTTTAGCGCGTTTTGTTCCATCAGCTACCACCGCGTGTTTACCGGGGTATTCAAAAAACTTGCCCTTACCCTTGGCACCTGCAGATTCCGTTTTCAGAGCCGTGCTGGGGTTCAGGTAGTCGTAGTCGCTGTATTCAAATTTTTGCACCACCAACCGGCTTTCAAATTCAATGTGGTTGACCACATCAATCATGGGTGGTGCACCTTGGTCGGGGTGGTAACGCAAGGCGCTGGCATCAGTGCAGTTCACGTGCGCAGAAGTGCTATCGCCCAGCACCATGGTATGGCCACTCGATGAAAAATTGAAGAAATAAAATATACCCTCTTCTTCCATCAAACGCGAAATAAATTCCAGCGCGGTTTCATCGTACTGCACGCAATAATCACGCGCTTTATAGGTACCCGTGAGTTTGGATTCAAAGGTGATGCTGAATTCACCGAGCACTGCTTTGATGATGTCCGATGCACTCTTTGCTTGGTATATTTTGCGATCGCGGCTGAGCGTGAGCAGCCACAGCGAAGGCACCACTTCTGCGGTGTAGAAGGTAAATGCCGTATTGCCACCCGCATGCATAAATCGAGACACAATGCCATGAAAATAACGGGTTGGCGCTTCCCCCGGCGTTACTTTGATGGTTACCTTTTCGCCCACAATTTTAGTTGGGTCTAAGGTGGCGCTGGTCGCACGCATGGTGAGTTGGAACTTGAACAGCTGCGATATACCTTCGGTACCTTGCAAACTATCCAGCAACAGAACGTCCGTACCCAGCGGGGTGGTTACCGACAGAATATTATTGGTCTGCTTGAAGTTAGTACGCAGCATGGCTATTTAATTTGCTCAACCGCACGAAAAGTAAAGGCGAAGTCGGCACGCGTATTTAGCCCGATGTGCACAGAGCCAAATGGCTCTGACATCGAAATGCGCTCCAGCACCTGACGTGACAACTCAGGGAGTACTGCATGGGACAAAATGTAATCCACATTACGCGCGCCGCTGTCTACCTCGGTACAACGGTCGGCAATCGCTTTGGCCACCTCATCACTCCAGCTCAGCGCTGCTTTATGGTTACGCTCAAAGCGTTGCGCCAGCTTACCCAACTTGAGGCTCACAATGGAGCGTATCTGGGCGTCACCCAGGGGATAGTACGGCACAAGAGCCAGACGTCCTAAAAATGCCGGTGAAAACTGGCGCATCAAGGCCGGCCGCAGGCGTTCTATCAGCACTTCGGTGTTGGGTCTGCGTCCACCTTCACAGGCATCGGTAATCACGTCCTGCGCCGCATTGGAGGTGAGCAGTATGAGCGTGTTTTTAAAGTCAATCTGCACGCCCTCGCCATCTTCCATAATGCCTTTGTCAAACACCTGAAAGAACAGCTCCAGCACATCGGGATGGGCTTTTTCCATTTCATCCAGAAGCACCACACTGTAAGGTCTGCGCCGCACAGCCTCCGTCAGCACACCACCGCGGCCATAACCCACATAGCCCGGAGGTGCACCCTTCAAACCGGATACGGTATGCGCCTCCTGGTACTCAGACATATTGACGGTAATCATGTTACGGTCACCGCCATAAATCATGTCTGCCAGCGCAAAAGCAGTTTCGGTTTTACCCACACCACTGGGGCCAATCAGCAGGAAAACACCGACCGGTTTACCGGGATCGTCCAAGTCAGCACGTGAGGTGCGTACGCGTTTAGCGATGGCATCCAATGCCTGGTCTTGCCCCACAACCCGCTCTGCGAGTTTTTCTTTTAAATGAAGTACCGTGTGTAACTCGTCTGCCAGCATCTTGCCAACAGGTATACCAGTCCAGCCGGAAATGACATCTGCCACCACGCTTGAATCTACACACACCGGAATCATGGGCTCATCGTTTTGGATCGCCTCCAAGCCGCGTTCAAGACGATTGAGGGACGCCGCCAACCAATCGGCATCTTCGCCTTCGGGACGGGTACTGTCGTCATCCACCTCGGTGGCTATGCGTTTACGCAAGGCAACAATTTCTTCTACGGCGCGCTTTTCGTCGGTGAGCTTATCAGACAAGAGCTTTTTTCGCTGTTTTTGCTCTACTAGCTGCTTGTTAAGAGTTGCAATAGAGTGTGCGTTGTCTCGGCCTGTTGCCACTTCGTGGCGGTAGATGCGCAATTGGTTTTCCATGTTAGAAATTTCGCGCGTCAGCGATTCTATTTCTGGCGGTACTCCGCTTTGACCAATCGCAACACGGGCACAAGCCGTGTCCAGCACGCTGATGGCTTTGTCCGGCAACTGACGCCCTGAAATATACCGGTGCGATAACCGCACCGCATCGCGCACAGCGTCATCCACAATCTCGACACCATGGTGCTGCTCTAGCGTTTTCACCATACCGCGCAGCATGTCAATAGCCACTTCTTCGGTGGGCTCATCCACCTTGACTACCTGAAAGCGACGCGCGAGAGCGGGGTCGCGCTCGACATATTTTTTATACTCTGCCCATGTGGTGGCAGCAATGGTACGCAACTCTCCCCGAGCCAAAGCTGGCTTCAGCAAATTGGCCGCATCGCCCTGCCCTTCGGCACCACCGGCACCTATCAGCTGGTGCGCTTCGTCAATGAACAGCACAATCGGCACCATAGAGGATTTAACCTCGGCAATGACTGATTTGAGGCGGTTTTCAAACTCACCCTTAACACCTGCACCCGCCTGCAATAATGCCAAGTCGAGCGAGCGTACCGACACTTTTTGCAAGGCTGCTGGCACATCGCCCAAAGCCACACGCTGGGCAAAACCCTCTACTACCGCCGTTTTACCCACGCCAGCTTCGCCCGTCAAAATCGGGTTGTTTTGCCGGCGGCGCAGCAACACGTCAATAATTTGGCGAATTTCGGCATCGCGCCCGCGAATCGGGTCAATCTTGCCTTGACGCGCTTGCTCCGTAATATCTACTGTGTACTGATCTAGTGACGGCGTGGAAGAAGCACCTCTGCGCAGATATGGCATCGCCTGAGCGGGGCCTTAAGCGGGCTTACTTATGCCGGCTGCGGCCGTGCCTGAAGCGATGGTATTGCTTGCAGGTGTTTGCGCTATGCTGGCGCGTTGGGCACCACCTGCATCTTCAGCAGAATTCACCAAAATATCAGCGAGGTTTTTGCGCAAACGCTCGCGTGGAATTTGCAATAATCCGGGCGCCGACTCAATGAGCGCACCACGCAAACTATCGACCTCTAGAAGAGCCAAAACAATCGTCCCTGAGCGAATTTGTTGCTCACCCAACAGCATAGAGCTCAGCAACCACGCCTCCTGAAACAAGGGCGCCAAGTGCGGCGAAAGCGCTGGTGTACGACCATTACCGCGTTTAAATCGGTCCATAGCCTCTTGCAACTGACCCAAAATCACATCAGACTTAACACTGAATTCGGGAAGAATCAAACCAATATCCGGAGCCCCATGTTCTAGCAACTTATACAAAAGATGTTCTACATCCACGTTGTAATGACTTTGCTGTACGCATAGCTCAGCGGCTTTTTCCAAGGCGCGTTTGGTCTCGGGATTCAGTTTACTTAACAGGGTGCGAATGTCAATTTCCATAGTGCTTGTTCAGTTTTATATGCAAGAAATGGCATGGGCTTCGATGGTGTAGCGTGCTGGAGGTATGTTGACATTACGGGGGGTTGCACCCATCAACCACGTTGTCAAACCCAACCGCAATGGCTCTTTTTGACCTAGTACGGTGGGCAATACCTCTTTTTTATTGAGCTGCAACTCAATTTCGACACTAATGTCTTGTTGTAAGTATCGCAGCACCATATTTTTAAGCAATTCATAATCCTTACCACCCTTGAGCAGGCTGCGAAACTTTGCAACACTTAGCTCAGATAAAGTAATGCGCACCCCTGCAGACTGATCCCAAACACGGTTACCCAAAACAGCCGTTTTACCTAAGCGCGGAGCTGACTGAGGATGTCGGGTAGAAAGTACCGGTATATCGCGCCGCTCAAGCATGCGCCACGCACCGCAAAATTGGCGCCCGGTGGCACGCACCAACAATCGGTCGGAAATCATAGTCAATAAACCCGTCATGGAACGGGGGGCCACACCCACCAAACCGGCATGGCGCAACCAAGTGCTATGCGCCTCTGTACCCTCGGGAGACTGCAACCCAAGACTACTTAATGAATCCAAGCACGCGGCCAGAGTCGAGGCCTGTGGTGAGCGCGATTGCAAACCCATATGGTGTTTTTTTCGGCTGCGGTACAAAAATGACAGAAACCGATGGTTAAAAATATCCAAAAAATCTGCCATAGCCAGATCCCGGGCAGCAGTTCGCTCCAACACCATTTCAGTAAATGGCAAAGGCAAAGGGCCTTGGGCACCGGCCAACGTCATGACGGGGGTAGATACCTTGTACTTATCTTCTATCTGAACTATTTTGGACACGTCGCTAGGCTCAAAACCCAATGAAACCACAGAACTCAAAAGCACCGAATCCGCAGCTCCATCAGGAGCAGCCCGCTCCAGCAGACTAATTGCCTGGAACAGGTTGAAACCCTGTGGCTGCGCCAGCAGCCGGGAAATTAAAGCACTAATTGGCGGCCGCTCATCGGTTGCCATAATTTCCATACCTCATCGCCGCGCTTCACACCCAATTGCACAAATGAATTGATGGATGTGTACATGGCAAAAAAACGCGCCAACACCGCAGAAAGCATTAACTGCGATCCACCTACAAAGGCTTCTTCCTCAAAACTAAGTGACACTTCTGTACCGCGACAATAACCACGCCAGGCATCGGCACCGACGCGGCCTGTAACGCTACGGGCTTGCAACGATTTGATGCCCCGAATTTGCTCGTGATCTCGCGTACTGTCGGAAGCAAACAGCGTGAGCATCTCGCGCAACTGGTCAACACCCGTTGAACCATTCACTAACGATTGGTGATTTAGCGTAAGCAGAGACACCAACCGCCATAAGGTTTCACTACCCATGGGCGGGCTGCGCTGACTGGTAGGTTCGTACAAACAGCGCACCGAAGCAGTGTTAGAAATACCTTCAGCCACCATGTGTGCGCCAATTGGAACCTGCTCAGCCAAGCGGCGATTTGTACATAGCAAGTTGGCATACACCACAGGTTCAGTCAGGGTTTTTAAAGTGTTGGCCTGGTCTACGAAAGACAAAAACACATCGGTACCCGAAATATCCTTGCGCAAACTGTGCTCACGCCGCGACGACCAAAAACTGCTGCTGCCCTGTGCATGGATATGTCCTAGTGCTGCAAAACTAGGCACTAACACTGGGCGCTCTGCGTTCGGATCGGACGAAATAACAGACACAATTGAGTGCACCTCAGTGGTGGACTCGCGCTGGCGATCTGCCACCAGCAGGTATTCATAATGACGGTGATCCGCCAAAATAGGCTCGCTCACCTTGGG
>CALPVM020000028.1 GCA_943327015.2 Akkermansia muciniphila | reverse complement strand
GTTGTTGCTGCCATTAAATACATCGCCCACACCTGCAGCGACGCTCAAAATAAAATCGGAATCAGGGTTATTGAGCAGTGGCAGGTAGGTGGGTACTTGGCTATGGGCACGTAAGGCTACCAGCATCCGGGCTTTACGGACTGCGCCTTCTAGCCCGGCAAGATCTAAAAAGTTGCTCACCTGCTTGGTGAGGCTACGCTCTTCGCGGGTAGAAAAGCTTACTTTGCTAGTGTGGCTGTGCGCTACCAATTGTAAAAACAGGGTGCGGTCGTTGCGCCCCAGTGTGTCCATGAGCTTAGGAAAATTTTGCAGCGTTGCCCGCATAGAGTCTGCCATGGTCATATTGCTGGACTTGATGGCACCCATGGGCGAGTTTATTTCGTGCGCCACATTGCTCACCAGCAAACCCAGAGCTGCCATTTTTTCGGTTTGAACCAATTGGGTTTGGGTGGCTTGTAATTCTTGCAACGAACGGCTTACCTGTTGATGCGCCAGTTCGGCCTGCTGTTGTGCCTGCTCAGCCTGAATTTTGGAAATTTCTGCTTTTTGCCTGGATGCTTCTGCCTGTGTGTAGGCCTGTTGAACTTCGTGGTTGGCTAACTTTAATGCCGTGCTGCGCTCTTGCACTTTGGCTTCTAGATTTTGCCCGGAAATACGCAATTGTTCGGAAATTTTTTGTTCTTCGGACAGCAAATTTTGCTGCAATGATTTGATGTAGTACGACAAGGCCAAAGACAACATGACAAATTCAATGGCAGAGCCGATTTGGCTGGCATTGGCGGTAAATGCATTGATGGGCAAAAAACCGAAACGACTGACAACGATTATTAATGTGCCTAGAATAAAAATAAGCCACGCTGCTACATAAATTTGGGCTGCACGTACGGCTTTAAATGAAAGATAAATGCCTGCACCCAATAAAAACACCGCCCAAAATGGCACCACCAGCATCACTGCTCTAATGGCAAAGGCATACGGCAACAACCAGGCCGTAATTAGATTAACAAAAAATAGCCCACTAACCAACAAACCAAGTTTGTAAAACCGTGGGAATGTGTTTTTTAAATCCAAAAAAATCTGGGCAAAAGCACAAGAACTTACCCCCAGACAAGCCACAAGAAAAGGGGCTAAAGTGTCAGCTAAACCAATACGATCCGGCCATAGCATTTGGTAGCCCACACCGCCAAAAGAGCACTGAAATAATGCATAACTACCCAGAAAAAAAGTATAAAAGGTATATGCCCATGAACGTGTGGTAGCAGCAATAAGGCCATTAAATACCACCATGACCAGCAAGGCACCAAAATACATAGACTGATACGTTGTGTCGCGGGTACGCATCTGCACAAAAGCCTTGTGGCTGGTGAGTGTGAGCGGCAATTGCAGCGAACTGCTGGTTTGCACACGCAGCCAACATGTATGGGCACCAGGGCTGATTTTGAATGTAGGTTCGCGGTGCCGAACCGGCCATTCGGCCAACAGCACATGGTCGCCGGCACGTTGCTGGAGCAAAAGCTCGCCATCTTGATTGGTGCACCACAACTCGGCTGCATCGGTTTGAGAATATGCCAGCGTGAGGTAGAGCTGTTGAAGTGGAGCGCTCAGGCCAAAGCGCGCCCAATACGCACTGCGGGTAAATCCAAAGCTCGGATTGGGTTTTGTGGACGGTGTAAAGGCGCGGTCTATATCGGGACTGCGTATCTGGGCCCAGGAGAGTGCTGCAGATGTGTCTTCATACAGCGCGATATCTAAGCCAATGTTGCGCTCAGTAAATGCGTCGGTAATGTGAATGGGCGCAGGAATGCTTTGGGCGGTAGCAACACGCACTATCAAGAATAAAAACAACAGTAACCAGTTCCTGTTGATGCGCTGGGCAAGCGTGTTGAATCGGATAAAGTAGCTGAAGAATTGCCCGCCAAATGGCGCAGAAGTAAAAGCAAGCAAACAATGTGATTTCATGGAGCTGACTGTTTCACTTCAGAATGGATTTAGCTTTCGTTTGATGTGAATAGTTAATGTAAATCAAATTACATAACAAATGTTAAATGTTGAAAGTTTATTTACCATTCTGGTGCATAAATTGCATTTATCTGCATAAAAATCAACGCTTTTGCAGCATTATTTTATGTGTAACAGCCGTCAAGAAATGTTAAATGGCAATGTTAAAAGCCAGTGGTATGGAACCATTTTCAGCAATTTTGGTGGTTTGGATGTCGAGTGTGGGAGATGCTGCCCTGGCAAAACTAGCGCTAACCAACCATAGGCCGAAAAAAACTACAACAATAAGATGTACAGTTTTAGTACGCATGTGTAAACTCATATATGCAGCGTTTAACAGGTTAGTACAACATCACATTGACGTTTTTGATGTACTAACCCGTTAAGCTGCAGCCCTTCCCTGTGTGACATCTTAGTAGGCTTGTTTTGTGTAATTGTAATCTTTATGTAAGGCTCGAGAATCAAATTGGAGCAATATTTTTGTATGGCAATTGAAAGCTTAAATCCCATTGCAACCACTATCTTAAAAAAACCAGGCTTTACAAAAAAACAACTTAAATTAATGACAGTCAACCAAATACTATTTGACAATGACAAATGTCACCACGAATGGCATTAACTTCATTCAAAATAGTTACAAATTTTTACCTAGAACGAAAGGCGATATTGCAATATGCTGACCATGAAAAGAGAAGACGCAAAAGATTTTTCCCATCGCCTACACAACGCTTTGTTAGATGCTGGCGTGCGCGCATCACCCACTGTTGTTGCCAATATTTTCAATCAAAAATATTGGGGTAAAAGTATTACGCCTCACACAGCCCGTAGCTGGTTAGTGGGCACATCTATACCCATGCAAGACAAACTGGTGGTGCTTTCTGATTGGCTCAAAGTCAGCCCCCAAGAGTTACGCTTTGGCATTGACAAGTCGGTTAGCTCCGAGCAAATTGCACGCGAAGGTGATGAAATTGCCGACCGCCTGAATTTGCAGGACCGTGAGATGATCAGGCGCTACTTGCAACTGCCACCGCCTTACAGAAATGTGGTGCGTGAGGTGGTTGAAGCGTTTGCTGCTGCATCCAGTTCAAAGAAAAAAAACGATTCTAAAAATAACCGCGAATTAACTTAACGCCGTCGGGTACGGCAGCAAAACAGTAAAAGTGGTGCCCATGCCCACTTCGGTTTTTACTTGAATGCTGCCGCGATGTTTTTCAACTATTTTTTTAACAATTGCCAAGCCCATACCACTACCCTCGCCTGAGGTGCGCGTGGTAAAGAATGCATCAAAAATACGCGGCAGGTTTTCTTCTGGAATGCCGCATCCAAAATCGGCAAATTTGATTTCGGCATGGTTGTTAATGCAACGTAAGCCAATCATTAGGGTGCCGCGGTGGTGCATGGCATGGAGCGCGTTTAAGATGAGATGCGTCCAGACTTGGGCTAGTTCATCGGCATCGCACCAAAATAGCTCCATGTCCTGGTAGCGGCGCACTACGTCTACATCGTGCACTTGGCTTTGGTAGGCAGCCAATACTTTTTCGATGCTCTGGTTTAAATGGATTTTGCTGCTCACACCGGTGCGTTCGGAACCTGATAGCTCTTTTAGCGCAAAGACCACACGACTGACGCGCTCTACCGCCGAGTTGATGTTGCTGGTACTGCTGATGATATCGGCAATGCTGGCGGCAACGCTCAACACAAAATCGCTTTGGGGGTGATTGAGCAAGGGCAAGTAGTCCAAAGCCGTCTGGTGGGCACGGAACTTCATGATGAGGCGGGCTTTGCGCATGGCGCCGTCAACACCCGCTTGGTCTAGCTGTGCTGTTACCTGCTTGGTGAGCGCACGCTCATCGCGTGTGCTTATAGGCTCGGTGTGCAGGCGGGTTTGATCAATTAGTTGCATAAACAATGCGCTGTTGGCCTCGTCCAGCACATTAAAGAGTTTTGGCAGTTGCGCCATTGTGCCGTGCAAGGAATCAGCGATGATGGAGCCACTGGCTTTGACCGCGCCTATTGGGGTGTTGATTTCGTGCGCTACATTGCTGACCAGCAAACCCAGTGAAGCCATTTTTTCAGACTGCACCAACTGCGCCTGTGTTGCCTTGAGTTCTTGCATGGCTTGTAATGCCTGCTCTTGCGATTCTTCGGCAAATATAAAAGAGACCTCTGCCTGCTTTTGTGCTTGTTCGGCGTCTTCGCGCGCCATATCGGCCTGCATGCGTAGTTCTTCGGCCTGGGTGTAGGCCTGAAATATCTGAACATTGGCGGCTTTGAGCTCTGATGTGCGCTGCTCCACTTTTTCTGCTAAATCTTGTTCAGAGTTACGCAAACTCTCCACCAGTCTGGCCTGCACCTGCATAAAGTTGTTTTGGTAAATTTGTGCATCGTTTTGTGCTTTGTCGTAACGCAAAGCAATCAGTACAAACTGGCATAACGACTCAAATGCAAAACAGTAAGAAAATAGACCTATTCCAAATATCATGGGCAAATTAGCCAACGCCATGTAAAGATCGACCCCTGCGCCTAGAGCGGTTACAAACAGGCCGGAAATCATTACTACGCGTTCGCGTGTACTTTGCGTTTTGGCAGCTAAAAATACTTGGGCAAAAACCACAAGCATAACCGGCATAGAAAGGTATTGACCAAGCCGCAAGTTGATAAATTGGTGCTGTAAATCGGTAGCTAACACCACCGACATACACAACAGCAGCAACATGCACTGCAACACGCGGCGCAAAGTTTTAAGCCGCTCTCCTATCAGCAGCCCATAAAACTCGAGGGCAAAGATAGATAGCAAGGGAATAGTGAGCAACTCTATGCGCCGGCTCGTAATGGGATCAAACAGGTCAATATTGCCAAAGTTGTAGGAACTTACAACAACGGTGCGCAAAAACAAGGCAACAGCAAATAAACTCAGGCTAATGGTTGATAATCTGTTGCGCTGGGTAGCCAATTGACCTAGGGTTGCAAGAATCAAAAACACATACCAGCCAGCCAAGCCAATAACGGGGGTGCGGTCTGCTAAAATTTTGGCCTGCAACGCTTGGCTTGAGCCATAAAGGACATGCGGGTTTATTATACGAATATCGGTGCTTTGCATCAACTGTGTATACATCTGTCGGGCAGCAGGGTCTACCGGTATTTGCAACAACTTTCTCTCAGAGCAGTAGGTTTTATCGGGTTGATGGTCAAAAATGAAGCAGTGATTGCGGTAGCCAGAAGACACCAGCAAGGCTGCATCTTTGGTATTTGCAATGGACGCAACCGGCAGGTCAAACACCAAAGTTACAGGGTCTTGGGTATTGCCATTGAGCTGACGCAGGTCGGACGGAGGTGGCCCCTGAAAAGCAATTTGGCGCTCTGGCGTACACTGGTTTAAGGGTGCCAAGCAATAGGCTACCGGCTGGCGCAGAGTGACATAGTCAGGCAGACCGGTGTTTTCAGACCGGCAAACCGTTGTAAATAATAGAAAAAACAGCCCTATCCACTGGGCAAATGGTAGCACCATTAATTTCCTGAACATATAAATAAGCATCAATAATAGTCGATTACAACACCTTACAATGGAATTTTTTAGTCATTTATTAGCAATTTTCCGGTGCCATGCAAAACAATTTACCTACTTCGCGCGCTCTTATTTTAGGCTCTACATCGGTCTATCGGCGTCAACTACTGGAACGCCTTAGAATTCTGTTTACCGTGCAGGCGCCGGATGTAGACGAGAGCGCCCTGCCGGGTGAAGCCCCTGCCGCATTGGCGCAGCGCTTGGCACTGGCCAAGGCAAATGCTGTGGCTGAGCGCTTTCCTGATAGCGTGGTTATTGGCTCCGACCAAGTAGCAGACCTGCAAGGCTTGGCCTTGGGCAAACCGGGTAGCCATGCACGCGCTGTTGCACAACTGCAACAAATGCGCGGACAAACGGTCGTTTTTCAGACCGCCGTGGCTGTGGTGTGCAAAAGCACGGGTTTTAGCCAACACGCACTGGCACCGGTGCGGGTGGTGTTTAGAGATTTGTCCGATGCCGAGATTGAAGCTTATTTACTGGCAGAGCAACCCTACGACTGCGCCGGCAGCGCCAAGAGTGAAGGGCTGGGCATTGCCCTGTTAGAAAGAATTGACAACGACGATCCCACCGCGCTGGTGGGCCTGCCGCTGATTCGCACATGCTCTATGCTGCGCGCCGCTGGCGTGGTGCTGCTATGAGCCATTGTGGTACGTTGTATTTGGTACCTGCTCCACTGGACTTTGGCTGCAACACACAAACCCCTTTAACTGCATCCATGCCGCAGGCCACTTTGCAGTTGGCCGCAACCATTGAGCATTGGGTGTGCGAAAACGCCAAGTCTACCCGGGCTTACCTGAAACGTATTGCCGAGCTTTATCCGTTGAGTGCGCCACTGCAGACTATGCAACTGCAAGAGCTGCCGCGCGAGGTGCACAAAAAGGGCGACCACCAAGGTGGTTTTGATGCACGCCCCTTGCTGCAAGCGGCGCTGCAAGGCCACAATGTGGGTTTGGTAAGCGAAGCGGGTATGCCTGCCGTGGCAGACCCGGGGTCGTCGGTGGTACGCGCTGCGCACGAGTTGGGTATTACGGTGGTGCCCCTGGTAGGCCCGGTGTCGTTGCTGCTAGGCTTGGCGGCCAGCGGCCTGAATGGCCAGAGTTTTGCGTTTGTGGGGTATGTGCCTGTTGCCAATGACGAACGTGCCAAAAAAATCAGAGAGCTTGAGTTGTTGGCACTCAAAACCGGACAGACGCAAATTTTGATTGAAACGCCCTATCGCAATTCTGCCCTGCTGCAAACTTTGCTTCAAACTTTGCAACCTAATACCCGGCTGGCTACTGCCAGTGGGCTGACGTTACCACAAGGCAGCTGCCACAGCGCATTGGTTAAACACTGGAAAACCAAAGGTTGGGTTTTGGACAACGCCAACCCTACGGTGTTTATGTTGGGTGCTTAGCGCACCACGGGCATAGTTTTAAGGGTGTGCGCCATCGATGTACCAATGGATGCGCCAAAGCGTTTGACCAAGCGCTCGGCCACGTTTTCACGGCGGGTGTAGTCGATGATTTCCTCGGCCTTGACGATCTCGCGCGCAACCATTTCTAGGCTACCCAACTGGTCTGCCAGCCCCATGCTGACGGCTTGTTGACCGGTCCAAAACAAACCGCTAAATACTTCGGGTGTTTCTTTCAGGCGGTTGCCACGGCCTTGTTTGACTACATCTATAAACTGCTGGTGAATTTGATTGAGCATGGACTGGGCAAATTCGCGCTGTTTTTCGGTCTGGGGGCTAAAGGGGTCCATAAAGCCTTTGTTTTCGCCCGCAGTCATGAGGCGGCGCTCAATGCCGAGTTTATCTAATAAGCCCGTAAAACCAAAACCGTCCATGAGCACGCCAATGCTGCCCACGATGCTGGCTTTATCGACAAATATTTTGTCCGTGCCGGATGCTATGTAGTAAGCAGCAGAGGCACAGGTTTCTTCTACCACCGCATAAATGGGTTTTTTATGCAGGGCTTTAAGGCGATGTATTTCATCGTTAATGATACCGGCCTGGACCGGGCTGCCCCCAGGCGAGTCAATGAGCAACACCACAGCTTGGGAGCCGGGGTCTTCAAAGGCACTACGCATGGCAGAGACTACCATTTCGGCACTGGCGTCGGAACCGGAAGCGATTTCGCCTTTGATTTCAACCACTGCAGTGTGGGCACTGCTTTCTTGATGAATAGGCTTAGAGCGATCCATGCCCACCCACACTAACAGTGCAAAAAACCCCAACCAAGCCATTCGCAAACCATTGCGCCAACGGCGCGCGCGACGCTGCTCCTCTATGGCGGCCATGGCTACTTTTTCAAGCACGCTACGCTCCCAGCTAGATGAAGAGGACGCAGCGTTAGCAGGCCCGGATAGATTGTCCGATGTGGTGTAGTCTGTCATATGATCAAAAGGTTACGGGGGTCAGTTGGGGGCTAGTATGCCAGTGCACAACGCCATCGTGCTCGGTCAGGTCAATTTTAATTAAACCACCCCTGCAAGGACCGCCCTGGCATTTGCCGGTTTGAGGGCTGTAAATTGCACCATGCGTGGCACACATCAGGTGGTGACCGGTAAGGTCAAAAAAACGGTTGGGCTGGTAGTCCATTTCCATCGCCACATGGCTGCAGCGGTTAAGGTAAGCATGTACTTTACCTTGGTACCGTACGGCAAAAGCGGTGCAGGTTTGGCCGGCATAAACCACATCAAATGGTACAGCCAGGTTACTATTAGTAAGATCGGCCGAATTGCACAAGGGAATGGACAGGATGTCAGGCATTGTTAACTAGCCATTGGTGCAGTTCAGCCACCGAGGTAGCGACAAAACGCGGGTTATAGTGGTCAAAAAAATCGGTGCTATGGGCTCCATAACTCACCGCCACGCAAGCACAACCGGCATTGCGCGCCAAGTGCAGGTCGTGGGTGGTGTCACCCACCATGAGCACGCGGTCAGGGGTAATGTTGAACTCTTCCATGAGCTCCTGCAGCATCATGGGGTGCGGTTTGCTGCGGGTTTCATCTGCAGTACGTGAGCTATGAAACAACCCTTTGAGCGATACGGCATTCAGGGCATGGTTTAGCCCCATGCGGGATTTGCCGGTTGCTACTGCTAACCAGTGTTGGCGTGCGCGCAGTTCTCGTAACATGGGCAGTACGCCTTGAAACAGGTCGATGTCGTTTTCTTCCTGTGCGTAGTGGTGGCGGTAGCGGTCGCCCAGCTCCGGGTATTTATGGGCTGGTACATCAGGCGCGGCGTGCTCAAGTGCTTGTTTGAGGCCCATGCCAATTACGTAGGATGCGTCTTTGTCGGTTGGCACTTTACCACCCACATCACCGACCGCACGCTGGATGCTGCGGGTAATGATGGCAGTAGAGTCGTACAAGGTGCCATCCCAGTCAAACGCGATCAGGTCAAACTGGCGCAGGCGGCTCATGGTGGGTGTATTTTGCATGGGTTAGATTGTCGTTATTTTTCGGGTATTTGACATGCATCAGGCATGATGTGCTGTAAAAAATGTGCAAGTTCGTTGGGTAAAGGAGACTCTAGCTGCATACGTTCCGCAGTGGCCGGGTGGTCACACTGGAATTGCCAAGCATGCAAAAACATGCGTTTGAGCCCCTGCCCCTCTGGAGCACGCGCCAGTTGTTTGTTGTGTTCAAAATTCCCGTATTTGTCGTCACCGACTATCGGCATCCCCTCAGCGGCCAAGTGGACTCTGATTTGGTGCGTACGACCGGTTTTAATGGTGACTTCCAGCAAAGAGTAATGCTGCCCTGCGTAACCACCGGTGGCACGTACCTTCACCAGGGTCAAAGAGGGCATGCCATCGGGGTCGTCTTTGGCGACCACTTTGACGCGGCGCTCGCCCTCTGTGCCATCTGCGTTGGTCAACACATATTTGTGCAGGGGCTTATCCAGCACCTTGCGTTTGGCAGGCCATGCACCCAAAACTAAAGCGAGGTAGGTTTTGCCGGTTTCGCGCTGACGAAACTGGTCTTGCAGCTTATTTAAAGCGCTACGCTTTTTTGCAACCAGCAAAATGCCGCTGGTCTCGCGGTCCAGGCGATGCACCAGCTCCAAAAATTTGGACTGGGGTCGGGACATGCGCAGTTGTTCAATAACGCCAAAACTCACGCCGGAACCACCATGCACTGCAACACCGGCTGGCTTATCCACCACCAGCATGTGGTCGTCTTCGTGCAATAACGCAAATTGTTTGACTGGTGTTCGGGCAGTTGCTTGAGAGGCCAGTTCCACCATAGCCTGCGCCTTGTTTTCGGCACGTTCCGACACCCTTACGGGAGGTAGTCGTACAGTATCTCCAGCAGCTAGGCGCGTGTCCGCGCTGGCGCGGCCTTTGTTGATCCGCACCTCGCCACTGCGAATAATGCGGTAAACATGTGTTTTGGGCACACCTTTGAGTTGCCGGAGCAGAAAATTGTCCAGCCTTTGACCTGCTTGGTCCTCATCTATGCAAACTGTTTGCACCTGAGGTGTTGGATTAGGCTCAATGCGCTCTATAATGTGTTTCACTGGCGGTGCCATTTTTTAAGTGTTTGATTTGTCTGGATTTTAATCCACACCACACGCAAGCCCGCCAGAAGGTTGATGCAATTTAACCAATGAGTTAAAACCCTGAAACGGAATACCCCCACACTGGCAGATGTTGTGTCTGCCGGTAGAATGTAACGAGATGTTTGTGTTGTTGTGCCCCTTTTTAATTCGCATACGGAGCATTTTCGCCCCGATGTGTGGCACTTTTCGCCCTTTTATGCAGGCATATTTCTCGTTTTCATTCCAAAAATCTCCGGCCATTCCTCCTCGTTTTGATTCGTTTGTTAGTGCATCTGTTGCCCCTACAGGGCATGTGTTATTGATGTTACCAAAGGATGCACTCCATGAAACGGATGCTTATCAACGCTACACAAGCGGAAGAACGCCGTCTGGCGATTGTCGACGGACAAAAACTACTCGACTACGAAACAGAAATTGAAGGTCGCGAGCAGCGCAAAGGCAATATATACAAGGCCATCGTTACCCGGGTTGAGCCCTCGCTTGAGGCATGTTTTGTAGATTACGGCGAAGACCGTCACGGTTTTTTACCATTTAAAGAGATATCCAAGCAGTATTTTCAGCAAGGTGTATCGGTTAGCCAGGCGCGCATTCAAGACGCTATCCGCGAAGGCCAGGAGCTGCTGGTTCAAGTAGAAAAAGAAGAACGCGGCAACAAGGGCGCGGCACTAACCACTTTTATCTCGTTGGCTGGGCGCTACGTAGTTCTCATGCCCAACAACCCACGTGGCGGCGGTGTATCGCGCCGCATTGAGGGCGAAGACCGCGCCGAGCTTAAAGAAGCGCTAGACCAGCTCGAATACCCCAACGGCATGAGCATTATTGCCCGTACTGCCGGCATCGGCCGTACCGCGCCAGAGCTGCAATGGGACTTAAATTACCTGCTTAAACTATGGTCTGCCATTGATGGCGCAGCCAAGGGTGGTAAGGGTGCATTCCTGATTTATCAGGAATCGAGCTTAGTGATTCGCGCTATTCGCGATTACTTTAACAACGACATCGGTGACATTCTGATCGACACTGACGATGTGTTTGACCAGGCTCAGCAGTTTATGGCGCACGTCATGCCCGAGCATGCTGCCCGCGTAAAGCGCTACCGCGATGATGCACCACTGTTTAGCCGGTTTCAGATTGAGCACCAGATAGAATCGGCCTACGCCCGCACCGTGACATTGCCCAGCGGTGGCGCGATTGTGATTGACCACACCGAAGCTTTGGTGAGCGTGGACGTTAATTCGGCACGCGCCATTAAAGGGGGCGATATTGAAGAAACCGCCACCCGTACCAACCTAGAAGCGGCAGATGAGGTTGCCCGCCAAATGCGTCTGCGCGATTTGGGCGGCTTGATTGTGATCGACTTTATCGACATGGAAGAAAGCCGCAACCGGCGCGAAGTAGAAAACCGTTTGCGCGATGCCTTGCGCCAAGACCGGGCACGGGTACAGTTTGGCACCATCAGCAAGTTCGGTCTAATGGAGATGAGCCGCCAGCGCCTACGTCCTGCATTGTCAGAGGGCGCATCGATTCCCTGCCCGCGTTGTGGCGGTTCAGGCCATATTCGCGACACCGAGTCCAGCGCGCTGCAAATTTTGCGCATTATTCAGGAAGAGTCGCTCAAAGACCAAACCGCCTCGGTGCTGTGCCAAGTGCCGGTAGAGGTCGCATCGTTCCTTCTCAACGAAAAACGCGCAGAAATTTCTAAAATTGAGCTTAAACAGCGCATCAATGTGCTGATGGTTCCCAACAAATCGCTGGAGACCCCCAACTATAAGTTGGAGCGCCTCAAGCACGATGATCCGCGTTTAGAGCACATTGTTGCCAGCTACAAAATGGCCGAGGAACTGGAGCCATCCACTTCAGTGACACGACGCTCCCAAGAGCCAACCAATAAGCAGAGCCCTGTAATTAAAGGTGTTTTACCTGATGCACCAGCTCCGTTGGTTGCTCCGAAAGTAGCTCCTGTAAGTACGCCAGCACCCATTGTTGTGGCCGCAGTCACCACAACTGCAGCACCGGCACCGGTTGTCAAAGGTTTTTTTGCCTGGCTCAAAGACTTGTTCAGCATGGATGTGCCAGCTACCACACCTGCACCAGCAGCTCCTGCCGCTGCGTTACCGGCTCCAGCCCAAGTTGTTCCTGCTCCTGCAACACCCACCGATGGACAACGCCAAGGCAACAGGGCAGACGGACGAAACCAACGCCCTGATGCTCGTCCTGACCGCCAGGAAGGACGTGGATCTGAGCAGCGACAAGGTCGTGGTGGGCGCGATGGGCGTGGCAATGGACGCGGCGAACCACGCTCTGAGCAACGTCAAAACAAGCCACCTCGTCCGGTGGACAGTACTGACACTCAGGCCAACAGCACGACAACCGCACCTGCGGCTGAAGCACCAGCCAGCTCTGGAGATCAGCCACAAGAGCAACGCCAGGGACGCAATAATCCCCGTCATGGCCGCCGCAACGAACGCGGTCCTCGTCCGGAGGCCGAAGCTCCTCGCGTCGCACCAGTTACGGAAGACACTGCAGCCCCTGTTGCACAAGAAGCTGAAACACGGACAGCGGCACCTGAAGGAGTTGAGCAAACCGCACAGCAACCCCGAGAAGCCCGCCGCTCGCGCGACCGCTATGGCCGTGACCGTGGTCAACGCTCTGAACGTGGCGAACGCAACCGCAACCAGCAAGCCGCTTTTGAACCCAATCCGGCTACGGAAGGCGCAGATGCACAACCTTTGCAAATTGTTGTAGAGCCCACTGCACCTGCACCCGCTGCAGCATCAGCACCGGCACCCTCAATTGCAGTTGCAGTTACCCCTGCTGCCACCACTGCTGCACCTGCTGCAGCTCCTGCAAAAGCGGCACCAACCCAGACTGTTGCACTAGGCATGCCCAAAGTCAGCACTTATGTGCTGCCCACAGAGCAACTGCAAGAAATCGCCAATGGCTCGGGGCTGCAATGGATCAACTCCAACCCTGACAGCATTTCTGCGGCACAAGCAGCCATTGCTGCCGAACCCAAGCCCATTCATGTTCCACGGGAGCGGCCAGCACCCGTTGCGCTTGATACCCGCCCCCTGATTTTGGTGGAAACCCGGCGCGATTTGCGCTCTATGGTTTTGCCGTTTGAGCAGCAGAACCAGGGCCCGCAGGCATAACAGTCGTATATGCGCCATCTCGCGCATATACGTCAGGCTGTCCGACTGGACGGGTTTTAAAACGACGGTGTGTCCACAGATACTCCGCCGGTGTTTTTAAAACCTGTTGTTCTATAAATCGGTTCATG
>CALPVM020000027.1 GCA_943327015.2 Akkermansia muciniphila | reverse complement strand
TGATCAGTTGAGATCGGCTTTTTTCGGGCTTTATTGGGTTAGTACCTCACCGCGCAGGGTGTAGGTGCGGGTTTCGGTAATTTTGACGTCCACCAACTGCCCTACCAGACGCGGATTACCGGCAAAGTTAACTACGCGGTTGCACTCGGTGCGCCCCATTAGTTCTGAAGCATCGCGCTTGGACGTGCCCTCTACCAAAATACGTTGTACAGTGTTCAGGCGGCTTTCGCTAATGCGCTGAATGTTGCCGTTAATGACGCCTTGCAAGTGCTGCAGGCGGCGTAACTTCACTTCATGCGGTGTGTCATCATGCAAATTGGCAGCAGGAGTGCCGGGACGTGGGCTGAAAATAAAGCTAAAGCTGTTGTCAAAGCCGATGTCGTCAATTAACTTCATCATCTTGTTGAAGTCGTCTTCGGTTTCGCCCGGAAAACCGACAATAAAGTCGCTGCTCATCGCCATGTCAGGACGAATAGCCCGTAGTTTACGTACGGTAGATTTGTATTCCATCGCGGTGTAGCCACGCTTCATCGCCATCAAAATACGGTCGGACCCGTGTTGTACCGGCAAGTGCAGGTGGCTGACCAACTTGGGTATTTTGTCGTAAGCGGCAATCAGCGACGGGGTAAATTCATTCGGGTGGCTGGTGGTGTAGCGAATGCGCTCAATGCCCGGAATATCGGCTACATACTCTAACAGCGTGGCAAAATCTGCCATCTCGCTGGAACTGCTTGCATCAGACGTCATCTTGGTGCGGTAGGCATTGACGTTTTGCCCCAGCAGCGTAATTTCTTTCACGCCCTGGTCGGCCAGTCCGGCCACTTCTACCAGCACATCTTCAAACGGGCGGCTTACCTCCTCGCCACGGGTGTAGGGCACCACGCAGTAGCTGCAGTATTTGGAGCAGCCTTCCATAATGCTGACAAAGGCCGATGCGCCTTCTACCTTGGCGGGCGGCAGGTGGTCGAATTTTTCAATTTCCGGAAAGCTGATGTCCACTTGCGGGCGATTTTGTGCACGGCGCTGCGCCAGCAGGTCGGGCAGTCGGTGCAGTGTTTGCGGACCAAACACCACGTCCACAAAAGGTGCGCGGGCAATGATGGCGTCGCCTTCTTGGCTGGCTACACAGCCACCCACGCCAATTTGCACACCCTTTTTCTTAAGGTGGCGCACGCGACCGAGGTCGGAAAAGACTTTTTCTTGGGCTTTTTCGCGCACCGAGCAAGTGTTAAACAAAATGAGATCGGCATCGTCCACGTTATCAGTAGCTTCATAGCCTTGTGCGGCATGCAGAACGTCTACCATTTTGTCCGAGTCGTACTCGTTCATCTGGCAACCGAAGGTTTTAATAAATACTTTTTTGCTCATGGGTGGAGTGTTTTGAATTGGGGTTACTCGATGGTATTCGGGGCAAAAAGTTGCACTTCGGCGGGATTCAGAATCCAGACTTCGTGAATCAGGCCGTGCGGTTCGCGCACGTATTTGACCAGCAGGTTTTGCCCAACCAATGCGCCGGACATCACTAGCATGTTGTTGGCACCCCGAATGCGCGAGCCGGGAGAGAGTTGCTCGTACTTTTCATTCAGCAAAATAACGGGTGGTTGCAGCACCTGCAAGATACCGAGCTGGGCGTTGGCAGGAAAAGGCCGGATACCTAGCGCGGGCGGAGATGCTTGCAATATGGGGTATGCGGGTAGCGTTTGCGCTATGGCGGGCAGGGTGGCGCACAGCAGTGCTGCAGTGTAAAGATGTTTGCGCAGTTTTGTGCGTAACATTCCTCGAATGGGCAGGTAGGTAGTTTGGCAGCGGGTCATGGTGTTTGTCCAGAGGCTGTGGGTTACAAAAGTTGGTAGTGTGCCATTAAAAAAGGCACTGCGTGGGGCGCAGTGCCTTTTTGGGGCTATAAAGGTTACAAGAATACTAACGTTGTCTAATTAATAACTTGGGATCGTAATTCCGCGTCCTGTTATGGCCGCAGTAATATTTGCAGATGTTCCTTTTGAAAAAAGTCCGTTATTTACAGCAGGGTTTGGAGATACGGTTTTCTCATCAGTTAAAAATCCATCTGCATTTTTATCATAATAAAAAGCACCGCCTGCTGATATGCAGTTGTTAGTTGGTGCGTAGGTGATATCTGATGATGCATTATTGGTTGGTAACCATTTGCCCGTTGCATCATCAAAAGCAATATTTTGTCGCTGCGCATAATCAACCAATGATTTGGTGTTGCCGGGTCCAGCCCAATTGCAGATAAAGCCTTTGATTGCGCCGTTGCTGGTACTAATGTCGTCCCCAAAGCCAAAAAATGCTTCTCCATCGCGACGTTCTGTTGCGGAGTCATAGTTCAAACCGATATTGAAAATTCGGGTATTGTTGTCACCCATACCCGCTTGCCAACCAAAAGCGTAGTTTCCCTTCATGGTGGTTGGGTTGTAATCTGCTCCAAAACGATTAAAGTTGTTAGCCCAGCCTTTGGTGCCACTCCACTTGCCTGCAGGGTCCAATTGTCCGTCTGTGCCGAAGGTAGCGTAGGAGGTGGTAAGAGGAGTTGCCGTACCCGCACCACAGTGATTGCCTTCACGGTGCACTAAAGTCATAGCGGTAGAGCTGGTGCGCGTGTACTTCAAGCTTCCGACATCCACCGTGCCATCAGACCCTCCATTTGGTTTGCCTGCACAGTTTTGCAAATCAGTATTGCCGCGTGATACCGCATAGGTTAGTAAGCCGTAGTAAACAGTTTTGCTGCTGCCTGGGGTGTGGGTTAAATTCATTTCAGCATTGCGCGTTGCTGAGCCATCTTTGAAAGTAAATTCAACCTTGTAACTATACGTTCCAGAGCTGGGTTGCGATACGTTTGCGGTTGTGAACGTAATGTCAGGATTGAATGCAGTATTCATTTCTGTTTTTAGATCCAGAGTGGCTCCAACCGAAGGAGCGCTCTTGCCCGCACTGTTTGCAACGTTGATAAGACTGGCTAATGTCATAAGTCCGGTATTGACACGCATGGAAACACCATCCATCCGTGCATCTAATTGCGCACTGGCACAAGCCCAGCCATTGGTATTGCCGGGCTTGTTTTCTGTAGTGGTCCAAAGTCCTAAATCGCCGGTTGGAAAGGTGCTGTTTGCAGGTGTTCCGTCAGGGTGACCTTCATAGGAAACAGCAGGTCCATAACAATTAGCATTGACAGGGGTTTTCAAGAATTCACTGGCATTGAAGCCAACGCCAGCGCGTGGCAGTGTTGAACCGGTCAGCAAGGCGTTAATGGCATTGGCAGCTTTAAGGTACCGGGGTGATTTAGTAGTAGCTGCTTGGGCCTCAGACACAGGCAGTAATTGCATAGCAAATTGACCTGCAGCATCATATTGACCATTGACCAACGCAAGCATCATGTCTTGAAACAAACTGGCTGGGCTAGCCTGGGCAAGACTAGTAGCTCCAGATTCCATACCAACAGGCGATGAAAGTGCAAGACCCGTAGGAAATACAGAGCTACCCGTAATTCCACCTCCAGATGAAGAAGTACCACCCCCGCCCCCGCAAGCAGAGATAAACACCGTTAAACCAACAGCAATCGCAATTTTTGTTTTCAACACAACTGGTACTCCTCAAGAATAATTAAATGCATCAGTAAACAAATTCACCCAAAAATTGTAAGTGAAATAAAGTAAAACTGTGCTACTAAATTGCGTACTATCGCTTTGATAACATGCACTTACACTATCTCATTGTTTAATTCAATTTTTTACTCACGTGTCCTTGCACCAAGCCCCTGAAAAACCGAATCTCCACCACATCAGCCAGCAGTTCGCCCTAACTGGTCGACTTGAGCAGATCTTCGTGCGTCCTGAGCGCCATGCCCCAGTTGTCTCGGTAGATGCAGCTCAAGTGGTGCTAGGCCGGGGTTTGCAGGGGGACCATCGTGCAGCGCGTAAACCAACCCCCACTAGCAGTGGCAAACGTCAAATAACCTTGCTACAGCAGGAACATTTGCCGGTCATTGCTGCGCTGATGGGTTTGCCGACTGTCAACCCTGCTTTGCTGCGGCGTAACTTGGTGGTGTCGGGTATTAATTTGCAGGCGGCACAGGCTATGTTTAAAAACGAGCCGATGGTGCTGCGTCTGGGGCAAGATGTTGTGTTGGAAATTACCGGATTGTGCGACCCTTGCGCGCGCATGGAACAAGTCTTGGGCGTGGGTGGCTTTAATGCCATGCGCGGGCACGGCGGCGTGAATGCCCGCATACTTGCTGGTGGAACTATTCGCATGGGCGATGCTGTGGTCTGTACGCCTGCATTACTTACCCCGCCAGCAGTGCAGCATTGCCCCCGGCAGCGCTAGTGTTGATGGTTATAGTTTGCTCGGTACAAAAGCGTTGCAAATAATGCGGCCCGCCCGCCTTGGGCCCTGTGCCACTCAGCCCTTGGCCGCCAAAAGGCTGCACCCCGACTACAGCTCCTATTTGGTTACGGTTGATATAAACGTTGCCAACTCTGGCGTTGTTGGCCAGACTTTGTGCCCGGCTGTCGATGCGGGTGTGTATTCCGATGGTCAGGCCATAACCTAGTGCGTTGATTTGGCGTATTACATCTTGAGCATTGCCCTGCCAGCGAACGATGTGCAAAACCGGGCCGAAAATTTCTGTCTTTATGTCGGCAATCGATTTGATTTCAAATGCAGCAGGGGCTATAAGGTTGGGAACATGGGGTGCGGGTCGGGTGCTGAATTCGGCTGGATGCAACAGCGGCAATGCTTCTGCGTATAAACGTTGCAAGTGTTTTTGAATGTTTGTAAAAGCGTCTGCGTCAATAACCGGGCCCACATCAGTGCAAAGGTCTGCGGGGTCGCCACACACCAGTTCTCTGGCAGCCCCTTGGATCATGCCAATAACTGCATCGGCAATACGAGAGTGTACGCATAACAAACGTAATGCAGAGCAGCGTTGGCCGGCGCTGCGGAAAGCGCTTTGCAGCACGGCATCGCATACCTGCTCGGGCAGGGCAGAGCTGTCTACCAGCATGGCGTTGATGCCGCCGGTTTCGGCAATCAATGGAACTATAGCGCCGTCTTTGGCTGCCAAGGCACGGTTAATCATTTGGGCCACAGTGGTAGAGCCGGTAAATGCCACGCCTGCAACGTCAGGGTGCGCTACCAGTGCTGCGCCTACGGTATCTCCTGCGCCATGTACCCATTGCAGAGCATCGTGTGGCACTCCCGCTGCGTGTAATAAACGCACAGCTTCTAAAGCCACAAAAGGCGTTTGTTCTGCCGGTTTCGCAATGACACAGTTGCCAGTTGCCATCGCTGCAGCAACTTGCCCGATAAATATTGCCAGTGGAAAATTCCATGGGCTAATGCACACCCAGGTGCCGCGTGGTTGGAGCTGCAATTGGTTACTTTCGCCGGTCATACCTTGTAATGCTATGGGCTGCATCACAAGCTCTGCCTGTTGCGCGTAGTAACGCAAAAAATCGATAGCTTCGCGCACCTCTGCTACTGCATCGGGCCAGGTTTTAAATGCTTCTTTTACCAGCAATGCACAAAAGGTGGGTGTGCGGTTTTGCAGCGCGTCGGCAGCATTACGCAAAATGGCCGCGCGCATGCTGACGGGTGTGCTGCTCCAGTTTTCAAAGGCTTGGGCACTGGTGGCAAAAAGGTGGGTGGTGGTGTGCGTGTCAAAAGTTGTTTCGCGCCTAACTACAGCCTCTTTGTAAGCGGCAAGCAGAGGTGCGCGCATTGTTTCTACGTTTAAATCTATGCCAGCACTGTTGATGCGTTGGTTGCCAAACAGCTGCTCAGGTAATGGTAGGGATGGCTCGGGTGCCAAGTGCAGGGGTGAGGCCAGTAGCTCGGTGGGGTCTATTTTTTCGTCTGCTAACTGGTGCACAAAGGATGCGTTTGCGCCGTTTTCAAGCAAGCGCCGAACCAGATAAGCCAGCAGGTCTTTGTGTGCACCCACTGGGGCATAAACACGGCAAAATATCAATGGGTTTTTGAGTACTTCGCGGTATATGCCTTCACCCATTCCATGCAGGCGCTGCAATTCAAATGCCCCACCAGAGCGTTCTGCCATTTGTAAAATGGCGGCAATAGTGGCAGCGTTGTGGGTGGCAAATTGCGGATACATAACATCTGGTGCTGCTAACAATGCACGTGCACAAGCTAGGTAAGCAACATCGGTATGGTGTTTGTGCGTAAAAACAGGGTAATGTGGCAAGCCCATTTCTTGGGCGCGCTTGATTTCTGCGTCCCAGTAGGCGCCTTTAACCAAGCGGCACATCAGTCGCACCTGATAGGTGCGCGCCAAATGAACCACATGTTGTACCACGTCCAAAGCCCGCGTTTGGTAAGCCTGTATTGCCAGACCCAGCCCTTGCCATTGAGGGTAATGCTGCGCGACTTTTTGTAGCAGTGCTTCTAGTACGTTGAGGGATAATTCCAATCGGTCTACTTCTTCTGCATCTATGGTTAACGGAATGTTAGCCTGCGCTGCTTTTTGGCATAAACCCCATAGCCGTTGCAATAATTCGGTTTGTAGTCGGGGCCATTGCGCCTCTTCGTAGCGCGGATGCAGGGCGCTGAGTTTGATGGAGATGCCATCGCGCTGGGAGCAATCGTGCTCAGGCTTGGCTTGTTCTGCTATGGCTTCAATCGCTTGGGCATACTGTAGCCAGTAACTTTGCGCGGTGTGTGCAGTGCGGGCGCCTTCGCCCAGCATGTCATAGCTAAAGCGCAAGTTGCAGGTGTTGGCGCGCAAACGTTCTGCACGAAGCATGGCGTCAGGCAAAGTTTCGCCCACTACAAACTGCTGCCCTAATAACTGAACCGCACGCAATGTGGAGGCAACTACGACCTGTGCACCAGCCTTGCCCAGCCACGATTCGGACGGGGAGCCGTTAGAACTGCTGGGCAACAAATGCTTGCTTAGTGCAATGGCTGTGCTGGAAATGCGCGCCAATACTACATGGCCAGACGTCTGAAAGTCTGCATGGCCAAGCTGGTCGGTGGTAAGTGCTATAGCGGTGTCAATGTCTGGAACCCGTAGCAGAGCTTCTGCCAGCCGCATCAGTGCCAGCCCTTCGGCGCTGGAAATGGGGTATTCCTTGAGCAGACGTTCCAGTGCCCAAAACACCGGAGGGTGCTGGCGCACTGCATGTACCCAAGGGCTTGCAACTTGGGTTACTTGCGCCCAATGCAATGCTCCAGCCAATGTTGAAAGGTGGTGACTCACCACATCTGCTTCAGTGCGGTAGGGGGTAGGCAGGCGCATGATTATGCTCCTTGTGCGAGGTTTGGTTCGGCTGGTCGAATCAGGCTGAACAGGTCTTTAGGGTTGGTTAAAGCCGGCACCAGCGGTATCCAGCTGCCTAAGCCCTGCTGGTGCGCCAATTGGCGCATATAGCGCATGGCTGAAAAATCTTCCAGTGCAAAGCCTACCGAGTCAAACAGGGTAATGTCAGCATCGCTGGTGCGACCCAAAACCGGGTTGTGCAAAACTTGCCATAGCTCGGTAACAGCAAAGTCCTGCGGCATGTGCTGCAGGTCGCCCTCTATGCGGGTTTGTGGCTCGAACTCCACAAACACCCGACATGCATGCAGCACATCGGGGTGCAGCTCGGTTTTGTTAGGGCAGTCTCCCCCGACGCCATTGATGTGCATGCCGGGCTTAATAAGCTCTGGTGTCAAAATGCTGGCCTTAGTCTTGCTGGCCGTGGCGGTGGTCACAATATCTGCGCCGCGCACACAGTCGGCGACCGAGCTGTACGCTATCAGCTTTAGCGTGGTGTGTTGCAAATTATGGATAAGTTTGCGCGTGGCTGCGGGATCGGTGTCAAATAAACGAACCTCTTCTACGCCAAGAATGTGGTGAAAAGCCAGCGCCTGAAATTCGCCTTGAGCGCCATTTCCAATTAAAGCCATGACTTTGCTGTCGGGTCGCGCCAATGCCCGTGCTGCCAAGGCGGAGGTTGCAGCAGTACGCAGCGCAGTGGTAAGCGTGAGTTCGCATAAAAAATCGGGCAGTCCCGTGGCTACGTCTGCCAGTACGCCAAACGCCATGACGGTGGGCAAGGCGTGGTGGTGGTTGTAAGGGTGGCCATTGACGTATTTAAAGGCATAGGTGGTGCCATCTGACACTGGCATGAGTTCAATGACACCATCGCTGGAGTGGCTAGCCAGGCGTGCGCACTTTGCAAAGTCATGCCAACGCAAAAAGTCACAGTGCAAAGTGTCTACCATGCCGTGCAGGCAGGCTTCAACACCGTGGTTGCGTACGGCTTGGGCCGCTTGCAGTGCTCCAAGAAATAAAGTGTGCGCCGCAGGGCGCACTGGCAGGGTCGAGGCGTTCATCACAATTCTCCCATGCACAAAGTGCTCGCACATAGGGTGCATGGTAAAACGGTTTGCACGCAATGGCAATAAAAAATTAGCGCATCAAGGTGCTTTTGCCAAATAGAGATTCAAGCAAATCGACCGCCAGTTCGGCAGTGCGGTTGCGCACATCCAGCGCGGGGTTGAGTTCCATAATATCCACCGATGCCAGCCTGCCGCAGTCGGCAATCATTTCCATGCAAAGTTGTGCTTCGCGGTAGGTGGGGCCGCCGCGCACCGTGGTTCCTACGCCCGGTGCAATGTCAGGGTCTAAAAAATCAACATCAAAACTCACGTGTAAATGGGTGTCGGCAGTCATGCCATCAAGCGCTTGCAGCATGGTTTGGCGCATGCCTGTTTCATCGATAAAGCGCATGTCAAAAATTTCGAGGCCTTGTTGTTGTACAAAGCGTTTTTCTAGAGGGTCTACACTGCGTATTCCGATTTGCCGAATCCAATTTGGTTCAATAGCCGGAACCGAACCACTGAGTTCAATTAACTCGCGCGGGCCGTGCCCGCATAGGCAAGCCACTGGCATGCCATGGATGTTGCCACTAGGGGTAATGCTGTGGGTGTTGAAGTCTGCATGCGCATCCAGCCACACAATGCGCAAAGGTTTTTGAAGTTCGCGGCAGTGTCGCGCCACGGCGCTGATGGAGCCAATGCTTAGGCTATGGTCACCCCCCATTAGAATGGGTCGCTGCTGGCGTTGCAAAGCTGACAGCACTGCGTTGTGAATGGTTTGATTCCACTCTACGGCTTCAGGCAAATGGCGGTAACCTTGTACAGCGGGTAGCCACGGGTTGGAGGGTCCGGCTAAATTGCCCATGTCGTGAACGGTTAAGCCGCGTTGTTGCAGCGCTTGGGTGATTCCAGCTACCCGAAGAGCCTCTGGACCCATGCCCGCACCGCGACAGCTGGCGCCAATATCGGTGGGGGCGCCTAGAAGACAAACGGCGGAGAAACCGATTGCAGCATCCGGCATGGTGTCAGATGCTGCTGACATTGTTAGCGGGCTTCCATCAGGTTGCCAAGTTCATGTGGCATGGCTGTACCGGGTGGGCCAAATTGGAAACCAATTTTATAGCCCTTGCCGCTAACCAGAATGTTGTAAAGGGGTACACCTTGGACTGTAAAAAAATACCTTTTGCCATCGTGAAAGACATCGACCTCGAGTGTGTAGGCTTTTTTGGGGATGATGGTTTCCAAAATTACGCTGACTCCTGTCATGGAGATGTCGAACAAACGCCCGGCATTGACAAGTTGGCCGTTGAGTGACACTTTGACCTTGCCGGCAAATTTTCTGCGTAATTCATTGCGGCCGTCTTTTTGGCCGGCAAAGGTTGAACCACCGCCAATGGAGCCAGAAAGCAGGTCGTCATCAAATTGACCCATTATGTAGTCCTTGTATGCCAATCGTGTTAGCTGTAACACGATCAAATAAAACAAAATTTCTAAGCATTTAATTTTAACCTAGATAACGGATAAAGCATGGATGGCGCTGTGATGACTTGGCGTGTCATTACGGGTCAAAATGAAGTAAAAAATTCACTTGTAAGCACTTTATTGGCAACAGTGCGCTGACTATAATCAACGCATGTCTGATCGTCTGGCGGTTTTGCCGCAATACCTACTACCCAAGCGTGCACTCACCGTGTTTGCCGGCCAAGTTGCCGGCTGGCGCGGCGGAGCATTTACTACAGCCCTGATTCGCTGGTTTGTACGGCGTTATCGCGTCAACATGGTGGAGGCGGCTAACCCTGATATATCCAGTTACCCGAGCTTTAACGAATTTTTTACCCGCCCTTTGCGTGCAGGTGCCAGACCTTTGGCAAAAGCACCGTTCATTTGTCCGGTTGATGGAGCCATTAGCCAGTTTGGTGCTATTGCTGCTGATCAAGTATTTCAAGCTAAAGGGCATAGTTATTCCACCACGGCATTGGTGGGTGGCGATGACCAGTTGGCAGCACAGTTTCAAAACGGCAGTTTTGCCACACTGTATTTAAGTCCGCGTGACTATCACCGCATACACATGCCGTGCGATGGCGCGTTGCGTCGCATGATTTATGTGCCGGGCGATTTGTTTTCGGTCAACCCTACTACCGCGCGCGGTGTGCCGGGTTTATTTGCCCGTAACGAACGCGTAGTGTGTGTGTTTGACTCGGCTAACGGACCATTTGTTTTGACCCTTGTGGGCGCTACTATTGTGGGTAGTATGGCTACCGTTTGGCATGGCTTGGTTAATCCACCGCGTAGTGCCAAGGTGCGTGAATGGCACTACGAGCCGGGTCAGGTGAGTTTGAAGCAGGGCGAGGAGATGGGGCGCTTTTTACTGGGCTCTACTGTGGTCATGTTGTTTCCTGCAAATACCCTGAAATTTAATTCTCAATGGTCGCCGGCCAAGGCTATTAGGTTGGGTGAAGTGATGGGTGTTGATAATTAATAAAGATGATTTATGTTTTCTTTAAATTTTTATTCAACGAATCTAAGCGCTAAATAAAAAGTGTAGATTAATCAAGCCCTTGTGCTTTTTTAATTATTTGCTATCATCGCTAAAGGTGGTAAATCACTAATCCTTAACGAACTTGTTAACGATGCTTGGTGTATTCGGTGTTGGATGTAAATTCCTACCAAGCATAGTTCGCCCAGCTTGATGCTTTGTCAATTTTGGCTTCCTCAATGTTGAGTGAGTTTTGGAATTTCGATGATAATATAATTTTAGGAGCAAATTGTGGTTGCAAACGTTTTTACGCCCATTGTTAAAGAGCATGGTGTCAGCAATTTCAGAAGGGTGGGGCACTCTTTTACCAATTACTTCAGCAGTATTGATCGTTCAAGCTTTGGGTTTTCTAGTACTTCACAAAAAGTGGTTGAGCAAACTGCCAACTTTGCTGGAACTGCAACAGCTGTCGGTGGTACTTTGACATTAGCCATGGGCGAAGCTGCCGTTGCGGGTCTTGCAGGTGCTGGGTTTTTGGCCGCAGTTGCCGGGCCGCAGGTTGCAGTCACTGCGGGTGTTGTGGGTTTGGCTTTGTTGATTAAAGGAACTTACTCTAACCGCGAGGCAGCCCATATCTCGTTAGGTCAATATGTTTGGAATATGGTTGATACCGAGCCACCTGCCAAACTATTGAACACCGCTGAAAACATAAACGATGCGTGTGACGCTGCCATGACGTTGCTGGATGATGGTAAGAGCCAAGTCAAGCTTCTTGGCTCTAAATTGGGGGCGGCAAGTGCTAAATTGGAAATATTTCACACATCACTGAAGGCTAAAATTCGTATTCTAGATGCCGAAGTGACTAAGTATCGGGGTGCTGTAGCTGGAGCACGCGGTAAATCTGTGCGTGATGCTGCACAAAAAAAATACTCAAGAACCAGAGTCGAAATCATTGCTGAAATGGAAGAGGCAATGGCGCAGGGTGGTGCTATTTACGAATATGTACGCAGATGCGCGCACACCGGTAATTACATTCAAGCCGCGCATATTGTTTCTTTGGCTATGAAAGAAAAGTTGAAAGCAGGGTCAGTGACTTCAGTAGCCCAAACGGATTATTTTGCAGGATTCCAGTTGGCAATTGACTCACGTAGACTATTTGCTGAGTTAGAAGTAGCGTATAAAAAGGCACACACCTTATTACGTAACGCCTAGGACATTCACTTAAAAATCACCGTCTTGTGCCCGTTAATGAGCACACGGTGTTCGCTATGCCACTTCACCGCCCTGGCTAACACCTGACTTTCGGTGTCGCGCCCCATGGCGGTCAGGTCTTCTACGGTTTTGCTGTGGTCGGCGCGCGCTACATCTTGCTCAATAATCGGACCTTCGTCCAGGTCTGCGGTCACGTAGTGCGCAGTGGCACCAATCAGTTTAACGCCCCGGTCGTGCGCTTGGTAGTAAGGTTTTGCACCTTTAAAACTGGGTAAAAATGAATGGTGAATGTTAATGGCGCGGCCCGATAGCTTGTGGCACATGGTGTTGCTCAGCACTTGCATGTAGCGCGCAAGTACCACCAGTTCAGCGCCTTCGGCGTCAATAATCTCGCACTGGCGCTCTTCAGCTTGCGGTTTGGTGTCTGCACTAACCGTGATGTGATGGAACGGAATGTTATAGCTGGCAGCCAGCTGGTAGAAGTCGCGGTGGTTGGAAATAATGGCGCGAATATCCAGCGCCAATAGGCCGCTTTTCCACCGAAACAGCAGGTCGTTTAGGCAATGCCCTTCTTTGCTCACCATAATCACGGTGCGCATAGGCTGCGATGTGGCGTGCAGGCTCCAGCGCATGCTGTAGGGGGCTGCAAATTCGGTCAACTGGGATTTGAGTGCATCAAAACTAAGCTGGCTACATGCAAACTGCACCCGCATAAAGAACAAGCCGGTAATGGGGTCTTGGTACTGCGCGGCTTCTTCAATATTGCCCTCACGCTGTAGCAAAAAGCCGGATACTGCATGAACCAAGCCTAAACGGTCTGGGCAGGAAAAGTTCAAAATATAAGATGCCATAACTGCCCGGCCGCTAGCGGCTTAATGTACTACCACAGGGTTTTGCGCCAAGCCGGCGTATTGCTCCAGGGTGTTTTCAACTTCTTCTTGTGTGGGCGCTTTGATTTGCCAGGCCACAATGTGCTGCTGAAATAGCTCTGCCCATGAGCCATCGAGGTACACCTCTTTGCCGGTACGCTTGTCTACAATTTCAAAACCGTGACGCTCAATAAAAGGCAACCCCATGGGGTATTGTTCGGTTTTTTCGGGCTGTTCATCACCCGGCTGGGCATTGGCCAACATGTAGGTAACAGAAAAATGTTCAGAATCGTATAGCGTGCGCATAGCTGTACTTTAGCAAATAATAAGCCCTATGTGTGCTTTGAATGAAAAAACGCAAGATTGAATTTACTGCGGCTTTGTGATGGAGCGCCATTGTTGCTCTACAAAATCGCCATCGCCTTGCATTAATCGTATCCGCACAGGCAAAAATTGCATGGTGGTTGCAAGCCAGACCTCCACTTTAGGCACACCCTCGGTTGCGGGGTGGCGG
>CALPVM020000026.1 GCA_943327015.2 Akkermansia muciniphila | reverse complement strand
TGGAGCTGGCGGAAGACACCCCGCTTGGTGTGAATTTGGGACTCGGCACTTTGAAAGTACGAAAAGTACTCATCTTGCCGATACTGGAAAACGGCCGAACCATGGGCGTACTTGAACTGGGCACGCTGGCAACACTAGACAACCGCAAACTTGGTTTTCTGGACGCTCTTATGGCACAAATGGGCACTAAGATGCAAATTTTAGCGAGCAATGTTGCCACCCGCAATTTGCTAGAAAAAACACAGGCACAAGCTCAAGCATTGGTAGCATCTGAACACCAATTACTCTCACGACGTGAAGAACTTGAATCCAGCCAAAAATCGCTGCAACAAACTGAAGAGCGAACACGGCTTATCCTTGGCTCGGTCAATGAAGGCATCTGGGGCTTAAATGCTGAAGGCAAAACGACATTTGTCAACGCCGCTGCAGCGCGCATGCTGGGCTACACCGAAGGTGAGTTGAGCAAAGCATCCATGCATGCCTTGGTGCACCATAGCCATGCTGATGGTTCTGCCTACCCGATACAAAAATGCAAAATGTACCTCACCGGGCAGGACGGCATTCGGCGCAAGGTAGACGATGAAGTCATGTGGCGTAAAGACGGCACCTGTTTTCCTGTGGAATATGACACCACGCCCATCTTTAAAGATAAAGTACTATTGGGAACGGTGATAGTGTTCAGAGACATTACTGAACGCAAAGCCAATGATACCGCTATGCGCGCTGCCAAAGAAACTGCTGAAGAAGCCACCAAGGCTAAGAGCGACTTTTTGGCCAACATGAGCCACGAGATTCGCACGCCCATGAATGCCATTATTGGCATGTCGCATCTGGCCCTGCAAACCGAACTCAAACCCAAGCAACGTAATTACATTGAAAAAGTGCATTCGGCTGCAAAAAACCTATTGGGCATCATTAATGACATCCTTGATTTTTCAAAAATCGAGGCTGGCAAAATGCAGTGCGAGATGAGCACCTTCCGGCTGGAGGATGTATTAAGCCAGACGTCGGATTTGGCAATGATAAAGGTACAAGAGAAAGACCTTCAACTTCACATCAAAGTAGCACCCGATGTACCAACCGCTTTGATCGGTGACGCTTTACGTCTAGGACAAGTCATTACCAACCTCGTCAATAACGCTATTAAGTTCACCGAAAAAGGCCACATTACCGTTGCTGTAGTTAATGATGCAGAGGAATCAAATGGCATTAGATTACGCTTTAACATTACCGATACCGGCATTGGTCTGAGTGAAGAACAGCGCAAAAAACTGTTCAGCGCTTTTGCCCAGGCGGATGCATCTACTACGCGCAAATACGGAGGCACCGGATTGGGGCTGACCATCAGCAAAAACCTGGTCGAACTCATGGGTGGAACCATCGGCGTTGAAAGCCAACCTGGAGTTGGCAGCACGTTTTACTTTACCGGTCAATTCGGCTTACCAGCAGAACAACCACGCGCTGCATTGGCAAGCACAACCCATGGCTTAACATCACCACCTACATTGCTGAAGGGCATTCATCTTTTGTTGGCCGAAGATAATCCAATTAACCAAGAGGTGGCGATTGATATTTTGCAGCAAGCAGGAATTACCGTAGACGTTGCAAACAATGGCGCCGTGGCATTGGAAAAGTTAAAACACGCGCGCTTTGATGGAATTTTGATGGACTGCCAAATGCCGGTGATGGACGGCTATGACACCACCCGTAAAATACGCGAGAACCCTCATTTTGCAAACTTGCCTATTCTGGCCATGACTGCCAACGCCATGATTGGCGACAAAGAGAAATGCTTAGCTGCTGGCATGAACGACCACATCGCTAAACCGATTGATGTTGCCATTTTGTTCCGTAAACTGGAACAATGGATTACACCTTACGAGCCAGCGGAAGATGAAGCCGCCATAGAGTCTATGCTTGCATCCCCAGCAGCAGCCACTGAGGCTGTGAATCCGACTAGCCTACAAGAAGAAATGCAACAACTTGTACGCTTACTCAAAGACTTGGATGTGGATGCCCAAACCATCGTTGAAAATTTGTATTCCCGAGTCGAAGCTTTAGGACATGGTAAGGCAGTCAAGCAAATTTTTAAACAAACCGAAGAATTTGAGTTTGAGGGCGCTCTAGAAAAAGTGCTTGAACTTTGCACCGCACTTGGCGTTGCAGTGTCTGACTGATGCACACAGGCAGCGCAGAGATGATTCGATTCAAGCCATCCCGCACCGTTATCTACACCACCTTGCTCGTGGTGGGCTCATTATTGATTGGTTTTGCGGCAATTCACATTGCACAATGGCAACTAGAGGACAGATTCAGGGAAAACCTTAATCAGAATGTAGAAGTTCGGGCTGATGAAATTACATCCACCACCGTAAATGGACAAGTCATGGGCGCAGTTGTCGCATTGGGACTGCTGCACCAACCCACGAAAGCAGTTGCCAAAGGAGAAATACCTTTGGATGACAATTCTGTATTAGAGGCCTTGGCTTCGATTGGTACCAACTTTGAGAATACTACGGGTGTTTACATGATCATGCCAGAAGGTGTGATTGGTTCTAACTGGTACCCCCCTGGTGGAAAAGCCCTAACCGGCTCAGTGGTCAAGTTTCGCCCTTATTTCAAAATGGCAATGCAAGGTATAAAGAACGTATACGTTGCCATTGGCACTACAACCGGGGTGCCTGCACTCTATTTTGCAGCTCCGCTTTACAGCGAAGCATCTAATAGCTCGCCCATCATTGGCGCGACCGTAGTGCGGATCAACACCAAGGCCATCGAATCCATATTGAACCAATGGACTGCCGGGCCTGCGCTGCTGCTTTCACCCCAATCCATCACCCTTCTGTCAAATAAACCTGAGTTTAATGCGCTTATTGCCAAGGAGCCGACAGCTCAGGCCTTAAGTGAAATTAAAGCTCTTAAACAATTTGGCGCAAATTTTGAGAAAGGCACCCCCAAGGTCTTACCATTTGATATTGAGCAGGACATCGTTACACTTGATGGCAAACGTTATGCTTTAGCACGTGCCACCATTGACTGGCAAGATCCACTTGGACCCTGGACGCTCTTGCTACTAGGAGATCTCGACGTATTGATGAGTCCCACATACAAATTGATGATTGGTCTGATGGGATCTGGTATTTGCTTGCTGCTTGCATGGCTGTCCTTGGCTATTCGACAGCGACTAAAGCAGGCCCGTCTCGGGCGACAAATTGCTATTAACGATTTGCAAGCCCATAATTTAAAGCTAGAGGCAGAATCAGTTTTCAAATCCCATATCAACGCTCTTGCCTCGGATTTGAATCTTTCTAGTAATTATGCAGATTTTGCAAAACATGTCATTTCACATCTTGTACCACGAACCAAGACTGACTATTTGGCTTTTTATGCATACGAGGAGTCTTCTGACAAACTTTTTGCGCTGGGGAGCTTTGGAGTACGGAGTCAAGACCTCCCGGAATTTCTTATGGGCGAGGGCTTGGTTGGACAATGTGCAAAAAACAAGCAAACGATGGAATTTGAGTCCGCTCACGAGGCACCCATTCGTATCGTTTGGGGCCTTGGCACGGTAACGCCACGCAGTGTAATGTTAATACCGTTGATTCAAATGAATGAAGTTCTTGGGGTCATCGTGCTTGCCAGCGCTAAAGGTTTTAGCGCTGACACCAAAGTAGAAATCAGTGCCCATTTAAATACCGTTGCCATTCAACTGGGAATTTTGAACCGGCATTTAGCAAAGTCATCGCCAACAGGCACCCATTCATCCTCATGACATTTACTTTTTTCAGATTTCGACCTCCACCCATTGTTTTCGCAATGTTGCTCGCTCTGGCGGTTGGTGTTTTGACTGTTGAACTTATTTATCTGGCACTGAAAGACAGCTATCAAGCATCTGTAAAACTGCAAGTTAAATCCAATGCAGACCTGTTAACCCGTATTACGATGACGGGCAACGCCATGGGGGCTGTATCGGCTCTAGGCTTGGTAAACCCTGCAGTAAAAGCTGTTTTAAAAAGCGAAACTCCAGCAGATGATGCTGGCGCCTTGGATGCGTTGCAAGCAATTCATGACGCCCATGCTGCCACAGGCGTGTACATTGTTCGCCCGGATGGTATCGTTCAAACCAACATTGTGTCGTTGGGTGCCAACTTAAATGGTGATGATGTGGGTTTTCGTCCCTACTTCAAACGCGCTTTGAAGGGTGAAAAAAATGTTTATGTTGCTATCAGCACTACCACTGGCCTACGTGCTGTGTATGCTGCTGCACCGGTCTATGAAACACAGTCGGTTAAATCTGCGATTATTGGCGTCGCAGTCATTCGTCTACCCGATGATCAACTCACCAAAATAATAAACAGCTCCACCCACGGCGCTTCATTTCTATTGTCACCGCAACAGGTCGTTTTCTCCAGCAACCAACGAGAATGGTTTGGACACATGGCGATCCAGCCTACAGAACAGGAGCTAAGCGCCATCAGAGACTTAAAGCAGTTTGGCAAGAATTTTCAGGAAAAAAACGTACTTTTGCTGCCATTTGACATCCGAAGTGAAACTGTAAAGTACCTTGGACGTACCTACTTGGTGCACGGTGCCACTGTGAATTGGGATGATCCCAACGGGGAGTGGCGGCTTGTCATGTTGGCAGATTTAGGCTCTGTTATGTCACTTCCTTACAAAATAATTGTAGGAACTGCAAGTGGTATGGTGGCGCTCATCATTTGTTTATTAATGATGCAACTGCGTTCTAAGTTTATTTCTGCCAGAACAAAACGGCTGAAAGCCGAAGACGAATTGAAAGAGTACACCAGCCGACTTGAAGTGGAGTCAGAAGTTAAATCGTTTCTAGCCGATTTATCTATTCAATTGCAACAAACAGAAAACTACCCAGATTTTGCCAAACTACTGATATCAGATGTAGTACCTCGCATGGCAGCATCGTACACAGCCCTTTATATTTACCATCGTGAGTCCAACACATTCATCCCTATCGGGAGTTATGGTGTTGACGAACAATCACTCTCCGAATTTAAAGGAGGACAAGGTTTAATTGGACAAGTATCAATAGATGGCCAAACTTTGCTGCTAGAAGACACCAAAAACCTACCCATCAAGATTCAGTCTGGATTGGGTTATGACCTACCTAAATCGGTTCTCATAGTACCTATTAAGCAAACAAATACATTGTTAGGCACCATGGTACTAGCAAGTTTGCGGGGGTTCAATGCAAGGCAGCTTGCTTTTCAAGAAGCCTTACAACCCATTATGGCGGTGCAGCTTAGTATTTTGAACCGCCATAAAGACAACAATGCCCCGATTAATTAGACATTGGGCTGAGTAGGCGAAACCGCTTGGTTTTTTACACTACCAGACCGTCCTCCAGCACTGTTATTGACACTCCACGGTATCATTGTGCTGCCTTCTATGGGCTTAGCTTTGGTAAACAAGGCCTGCCAAAAAAATCCGCTTTGAAATGCAATCACTTCAAACAAAATATAACTTTGCGAGTTGGAAGATAGCCATAAGTTATAGGTAGGAAAAAAAACAATGGGAGACACCAACAAAGGCAGCATTATGCGCTCCACCTGAATGGCTTCAAGACCCTTGCCCATGTTAAATAGGTCCCAGTAGTAGTTGGAAAACATGCCAAGAACCATCCAGCAAGCAAGATGCCAAACGAACACGATACCGTGATTGCGAACTAGCAATGCAACCAAGGGTTGCGAGTTTTCGTCGGCATTAACTATCAAAATCATGCATATGCCGGTGCCAATCATGAGCACAAAATAGACAAACATCAAAAATTTGAGGGATTTAGACATATTTTTTCCATAAAACTTCCTCTATCTTACCCTGAGCCGAAAGCGCTACATCAGTGGCACGCCAGTTTTTGCTTGGATTGTCTCGAAAGTAACGCCTGGCGCCAACTCTATGACCTTAAGACCTTGCGGAGTGACGTCCATGACTCCCAAATCGGTAATGATGCGGTCTACCACCCCAACACCTGTTAAAGGCAAGGTGCAGTTTGGCAAAATCTTGATCTCTTCGGATCCGTCTTTCTTTTTGGCAACATGCTCCATGAGCACAATGACCCGCTTAACCCCGGCGACCAAATCCATAGCACCGCCCATGCCCTTGACCATTTTGCCCGGAATCATCCAGTTAGCAAGATCGCCATTGCCGCTCACCTGCATAGCACCCAAAATACTGAGATTAATTTTGCCGGCACGGATCATGGCAAAACTCTCGTGGCTACCAAAAATGCTGGAGCCCTTGATGGTGGTCACGGTTTGTTTGCCGGCGTTAATCAAATCGGCATCGACCTCTTCCTCTGCAGGAAAAGGACCAATACCAAGCATGCCATTTTCACTTTGCAGCCACACTTCAATATCAGTGGGCACATGGTTGGCCACCAAGGTGGGAATACCTATGCCAAGATTGACATAAAAACCATCTTCCAATTCACGGGCGGCACGGGCGGCCATTTGGTCTTGACTCCAGCTCATAACGACTCCTTTATATTCCTGTGCGATCGGTAATGGTGCGTTTTTCTATACGTTTTTCTGGATGGGCATTCAACACGATACGGTGCACATAAATTCCCGGCAAATGCACCGCATCAGGGGCAATGTCACCCACTTCTACAATTTCTTCCACTTCTACAATGGTTATCTTGCCCGCCATAGCAGCAGCAGGATTAAAGTTACGCGCGGTATACCGAAACTGCAAGTTACCCGACCTGTCAGCCCGGTGCGCTTTGACCAGCGCCACCTCGGGCAGGAGTGCGCGCTCCATGACATAGGTTTCGCCATCAAATTCGCGCAGCTCTTTGCCCTCGGCAACAACCGTACCCACCCCCGTTTTGGTAAAAAAAGCAGGAATACCAGAGCCACCGGCACGCAGCTTTTCCGCCAATGTGCCTTGTGGCGTAAATTCAAGCTCTAACTCGCCGGACAAAAATTGGCGCTCAAACTCTTTGTTTTCACCCACATAGCTGGAAATCATTTTTTTAATCTGCCGCGTTTCCAACAGTTTGCCCAAACCAAAACCATCCACACCGGCGTTGTTAGAAATAACGGTCAGGTTTTTAACACCGCTGTCTCGCAAAGCGTCTATCAGGGCTTCGGGGATGCCGCATAGGCCAAAACCACCCACTGCCAATAGTTGCCCATCTTTCACAATTCCTTCGAGCGCTATATCTGCGCTGGGGTAAATTTTGTTCACTGCGCATTTCTCCTGAGATAAATGGTTTGCCTAATTGCCATGCAAATACACATGCAATAACTATACCTTGGCACCGGCATGGATTACATCATTCGCAGTGCGAAAAGCCTCTGCCGCTGCAGGAACACCACAATATATGGCTGCATGCATGAGCACTTCTTGCATTTCCTCAATGGTCACGCCATTGTTCAGTGCGCCCCGCACGTGTCCCTTGAGTTCGTTTTGCTTACCCAAGGCGGTGAGCATGGCAACCGTAATCAGACTTCTGGTTTTTTTGTCCAGCCCCGGGCGCTGCCAAATATCGCCCCACGCTGCGCGGGTAATGTGCTCTTGCAAAGGCTGGGTAAAGGGTGTGGCATTGGCAAAAGCAGCGGCAACAAACTCCTCGCCCATGACTGCTTTACGGGTGGCAAGGCCTTGTTCGTATGAGTTTTCCATAGTATTGAACTTTTAAATTAAGAAAAATTGCAAGCATACACGCCCTATGGGCAGATGTTTCTACAATCCTGCCTATGGCCATTCCCCACACTTTTATTCAAGAACTGCTCGCCCGCGTAGATGTGGTAGATATCGTGGGGCGCTACGTACAGCTTAAAAAAGGGGGCGCCAATTTAATGGGCTTGTGCCCTTTTCATGGTGAAAAATCACCTTCATTTTCTGTGAGTCCCACTAAACAGTTTTATCACTGCTTTGGTTGTGGCAAAAACGGGGATGCCATTCGTTTTTTGATGGACCATACCGGCATGACGTTTTTTGAGGCGGTAACCGATCTGGCGCAGCAGTATGGCATGGTAGTGCCCGAAGATGATGCATCGCCCCAAGACCGTGCAAGAGCCCAAGAACAGCGCCAAAAACAAAACACCTTGTCCAGTGTGTTGGAAAAAGCATCCAACGCTTACAAGCAGCATTTAAAGACTTCACCAGCCGCGATTGACTATTTGAAAGGACGGGGGCTATCGGGTGCAGTGGCCAAACAATTCGGGCTGGGGTACGCACCGGAGGGTTGGCGCAGCTTAGCCAGTGTTTTTCCGCATTACGACGACCCGTTGCTGGTAGAAAGTGGTTTGGTGATTCTTCAAGAAGGCACCGACACCAGTGACGAAAAGCGCTATGACCGGTTTCGTGACCGGGTGATGTTTCCGATTCGTAACATCAAAGGTGAATGCATCGGATTTGGTGGACGTGTTATGGGTGATGGCACGCCCAAGTATCTGAATTCACCAGAAACACCGGTATTCAGCAAAGGACGCGAACTTTACGGTCTGTTTGAAGCCCGTAGTGCACTGCGTGACCATGGCTTTGCGCTTGTCACCGAGGGCTATATGGATGTGGTTGCGTTGGCGCAATTGGGTTTTCCTAATGCGGTAGCCACACTTGGTACCGCCTGCACCGATGACCATGTGCAAAAGCTGTTTCGATTTACCGATGCCGTGGTGTTCAGTTTTGATGGTGACGCCGCCGGACGTCGAGCAGCACGTAAAGCCCTCAATGCCGCCCTGCCCTTTGCCAATGACCAACGTAGTATTAAATTTTTGTTTTTGCCCGCAGAGCATGACCCGGATAGTTTTATTCGCGCCCATGGTAAGGAAGCGTTTGCACGCTACATTTCAGAGGCAACGCCACTGAGCCAATTTTTAATAGACGCTGCGCGCGATGGTTGTGACCTGACTACAGCCGAAGGCCGCGCGCACCTGTGCAGCAATGCGCAGCCGCTATGGAGTTCGCTGCCGGACGGGGCGTTAAAAATGCAACTGTTGAGCGAAATTGCAGACTTGGTGCATCTCAACAACCGTGAAATCATGGAGCTGTGGAATCCAAGTGCACGGTCAAACACACCTAAGCGTAACAGTGATGCACGCACAAAGTTTAAGCGCCCCCAACCAGCCACTGAAAATAAACGCACACGGCAACGCGGACAACCCAACAGTCGTGCAGACCATGCCGCCCGCCTATTACTAGCCCACAGTAGCCTATGGGAGCAGCTCACTAGCGAAGACCACGCTCTTTTATGCAATTTACCTAGCCCGCATGGCGAACTTTTTAACTGGCTGGAAGGCGAAATGCATGAACACGGTCCCATGCACTGGAATGCCTTAGCTGCTGGATTAACCTCTGACCCTGAACGTGGGTTAGCAATAGGCTTGATGTCAGAACCACTTCTTTCGGTAGATTCTGGCCAAGAATCTAAGCATGAATTACGAGAGCTACTCAACAGAATGCTAATAGACAACATTAAAGCTCTTGAAACGCAGGCTATAGAAGACGCCAAAGCAGACCCTGATGCACTGATTCGCTACCGAGAATTGCAAAATAAGCGTTTATTACTGGAAAAAAGTCAAACAGGCGCTATAATATAAGGTTAACCGCGCAAGAGCGACAGCAGCACCTCCGAATCAGGCCCTCGGCTGACAACGATCACCACCGGCCACCTTACCGCAAGGACTGCACACCAAATGTTCGCCCACCCATCTTGCAAATTGGTATTTTTATTACCATCTTGGCCTAAGTTGTTTACAACATAGTCTGCCCTTAGCCATTTTTCGCCCAATATATTTGTACGCTTAATCGTATTGTCTCTATGACCGAAAAAAAATCCAAATCCGCATCCAAGTCCAATTCCATTGCAGAGGCTCAAGAAGCAGAATCTACGGCGAAGAAAAAACCGGGTCGTCCGCCCAAAGCAGCTACAACCAGTGATCCAGTGACAAATCTGGCGCCTGAAGCAGAGATTGAAACGCCCGTTAAAACTGGTGCAAAACGCGGAAGAAAGCCCAAAGCAGAAGTTGTAGCTGATGCGGATGAGGCGGATTTATCGGATATTGAATCCGACTTGGTGGGCGAACCAGTTGCAACACCTGGTGAAAAGGTCAAGCCCCTGCGCATGAAAATCAGCAAGGCCAAAGAACGCGCCTTGATGAAAGAATTTGGCTTGGACGAAACCGTTTTGTCCGAAGAAGACATGGCTAAACGCCGCCAGCGTTTAAAAGCTCTGATTACGCTGGGAAAAACACGTGGGTACCTGACGCATGGAGAAATTTCCGACCACTTGCCCGACAAGCTGATTGACGCCGAAACGCTGGAAGTTGTTATTTCCATGCTCAACGACATGGGAGTGGCAGTTTACGAGCAAACACCTGATGCAGAGACGCTGCTGCTCAATAACAACGTGTCCACTGCCGCAACAGTAGAAGAAGCCGAAGAAGAAGCTGAAGCTGCGCTATCAACAGTTGACAGCGAATTTGGCCGAACCACCGACCCGGTACGTATGTACATGCGTGAAATGGGCACGGTAGAACTACTGACCCGTGAAGGCGAAATTGAAATCGCTAAGCGCATTGAAGGCGGACTGAATGCCATGATGGAGGCCATTTCAGCCTCCCCTGCCACTATTGCAGAAATTTTGCAGTTGGGGGAGGATATTCGTGAAGACAAAGTGGTTATCACATCGATTGTGGATGGCTTCTCCAATCCCAACGAAGCTGACGACTACGTTGCAGAGGAAGATTTTGATGAGTTTGACGAAGCCGACGACGATGATGGCAAAGGTGGATCCAAGGCGCTAACCAAAAAGCTGGAAGAACTCAAAAAACAAGCATTGGAGCGCTTTGATAAGCTGCGCGAGCTATCTGACAGCGTCCACGCAGCCTACGAAAAAGATGGCTACGGCTCACCCAGCTACATGCAAGCACAAAAAGAGTTGTCTGCAGAG
This sequence comes from Akkermansia muciniphila, assembly GCA_943327015.2. Classification (GTDB taxonomy): domain Bacteria; phylum Pseudomonadota; class Gammaproteobacteria; order Burkholderiales; family Burkholderiaceae_C; genus Allorhodoferax. The sequence goes on along the minus strand of CALPVM020000026.1, from coordinate 2,890 downwards.
TTGATGTCCATCCGCTTTACCGCCAAAGCCATTGAAAAACTGTGCGACATGGTTCGCGCACAGGTCGATGACGTTCGTAAGAAGGAACGTTTATTGCGCCGCATCATTGTGGAGAAATGCGGTTACCCGCAAGACAAATTCATTGCTGACTTTACCGGCCGCGACAAAAATGGCAATAAGATAACCTCGCAACTGCTCAACCTGAAGTGGATTGAAGAACAAGCCGCAGCAGGAAAGTCGTGGAGCGCGGTCATGGGTCGCAACATTCCACCCGTGCAAGAGCTGCAGCAAAAACTCAATGATTTGCAAAAGAAAGTGGTAGTTCCGCTGGAATACCTGAAAGACATCAACAAGCGCATGAACCAGGGTGAGTACTCCTCCCGCGCTGCTAAGAAGGAAATGATTGAGGCCAACTTACGTTTGGTGATTTCCATTGCCAAGAAATACACCAACCGTGGCTTGCAGTTCTTGGACTTGATTCAGGAAGGCAATATCGGACTGATGAAAGCGGTAGACAAGTTTGAATACCGCCGTGGCTATAAGTTCTCAACCTATGCTACCTGGTGGATTCGTCAGGCCATTACCCGCTCTATTGCCGATCAGGCGCGCACCATTCGTATTCCGGTGCACATGATTGAAACCATCAATAAGATGAACCGTATCAGTCGCCAGCACCTGCAGGAGTTTGGTTTTGAGCCTGACGCCAGCGTGTTGGCCGAGAAAATGGAAATACCGGAAGACAAGATCCGCAAGATCATGAAAATTGCCAAGGAGCCCATTTCGATGGAAACTCCAATTGGTGACGACGACGACTCCCACTTGGGCGATTTTATCGAAGACGGTGCCAACACCGCCCCAATGGAAGCTGCCATGCAGGCCGGTCTGCGCGATGTAGTGAAAGACATTTTGGACAGCCTAACCCCACGCGAGGCCAAAGTGCTGCGCATGCGTTTTGGTATTGAAATGGCCAGCGACCATACGCTGGAAGAGGTGGGCAAACAGTTTGACGTTACCCGCGAGCGCATTCGCCAAATTGAGGCAAAAGCGCTGCGTAAACTCAAGCATCCCAGCCGCTCCGATAAACTGCGCAGCTTTACCGACAACATATAAGCTATGAGTGCCAACCCACCCTACACACTGGCCGGAGTGATGGGCTGGCCGGTTTCGCACTCGCGCTCACCCATTTTGCACAACCATTGGATTGGTGAGTTGGGTTTGCGTGGTGCTTATGTTTTGCTGCCCGTACAACCAGAACAATTGGAAACTGCCTTGCGTGCATTGCCCGTACTGGGTTTTGCGGGCTGCAACCTGACTATTCCACACAAAGTAGCAGCCTTGAGCATCGTCAACCGGCTAGATTCGGTTGCCCAACGTATTGGCGCTGTTAACACCGTGGTTGTAGAACCAGATGGCACATTAACCGGGCACAACACCGATGCATTTGGTTTTATTCAAAGTCTACTAGATGCACAACCCGATTGGCGAGCCGACCGCGGACCCATTACAGTTATAGGCGCTGGTGGTGCGGCACGCGCCATTTTGGCGGGCTTGCTGGATCAGGGTGCAACCGAAATTCGGCTGGTTAACCGTAGTTCAGATAAAGCTACCGAGATGGCTCTTGAATTTGGCAGTTTGGTACGCGCAGTGTCGTGGAGTGAACGATCAGAAGCTCTGAGAGGTGCATCATTACTGGTAAACACCACTAACCAAGGCATGCATGGGCAAGAAGCTCTTGATTTGGAACTTGATGCTCTGCCTACCGCTGCATTGGTATGCGACATTATTTATGTACCGCTAGAAACGCCTTTGCTGCTAAAAGCACGTCAGCGGGGCAACCCAACAGTGAATGGATTGGGAATGTTGATACACCAAGCACGACCGGGATTTAAAGCTTGGTTTGGCGCCATGCCCCAACCCTCCGCAGCCTTGATGGACAAGGTGTTGGCTAGTTTCTAAAAACCCGAACCTACACTTCTCTCACACTGTGCCACGGTTTCAAACGCCAACTTGACAACCAAATCCAAGTTTTCATGCATCATGCTGTTCTCAGAGTCTGTGCGGTAAAAAATCAGATCAGCCTCATGCCTAACGTAGCGTGGAGGCAACTTATTAAGAGCGATGCATGCAACATCGGCAAGCATTTCACTGGTGAAGTCAATATGCTGGGAAGAATGATTCATGACTCGCTCAAAAACGAGTCTCTCATAATAATTATGCACTTGTTCAAAATGAAACACCGACTATCCCCTGTAAACCGAGTTATTTGACGCCCCAATAAATTTGCATAAGCCATGGTCATTGCATGGGGCATAATTGAAGGCTTTGCTTTTAACGCATAACTCTGTGAATTATCCAACATTCAGATAACCAATACGCATCTGACACCACATTCAACCTTAATTATTAACCCAAGGATTATCCATGCAAACAACACCCTCTGGCCTCCAATTTGAAGACACAGTCACCGGATCAGGCAATGTGGCAAGTAAAGGCAACAAAGTATCTGTGCATTACACCGGTTGGCTTTACAACGATGGCGTTCAAGGCGCCAAATTTGATTCCAGCAAAGACCGTAACGACCCGTTTGCATTCCACTTGGGAGCGGGCATGGTCATTCGCGGCTGGGACGAAGGTGTAGCAGGTATGCAAGTAGGCGGCGCGCGCACTCTCATTATTCCAGCAGCCTTGGGCTATGGTGCCCGTGGAGCAGGCGGGGTTATTCCACCCAATGCCACACTCAAATTTGATGTAGAACTGTTGAGCATAGACGCTTAATGTAACAATTGTTCAAGTCTTCTTATTTTTTTGATTCGAAGCTCTTGATTTCGCGCATTGACCCATCATCTAGATAAGCAGCATTTCATCCATCACTCATATCCGAATGTCTGAT